>JABINC010000029.1 GCA_018697675.1 Candidatus Peregrinibacteria bacterium | reverse complement strand
CTACTTTTTGAATTATTCGTTCTTTCATTTGCAACAATTGTGTTAGTTGATACTCTGTCATTGGGGTTAGGTTATGGGTATGCACCAAAAACCTAATCCCTTTTATTTTAAATGGAAACTAATTCGCTGATACTTACACGGAATTTCGTTTCAGTTTTCACCTTATGATTGCGACTTTCAATTATTTTCCCCTTATGATATAATTTATGGAATTATTTAAACGAGAGACATGATTGTAAAAAAACTTTTTAGAGGAACTAAACGTAAAAGAAAAGGATTAGCTATACTTTCTATGGTTGGCCTTATGGGTGGGTTTTTCATTAATTATGTAAATAACTCTTATGAACCGGTCCTTTCTGAAGTCTCTTTGACTACTATGAAGCAATTAAATAATGAATATGGCTTCACTTTTGGAGAAGACCTACTTGCTGATCCATCTAGATCCAATGCACTTGCTTCATTTCTGGGAGATGACCTGCTGGAAGCCCCTGGAGCTTCTGGAAACCAAGGTTTGATTCTGAAAATCAATGACACTGAAGCTGGAGCCCTTATTCTCATGACTCCGAAAAAAGCTATAGATTCCGAAGACTTATGGGGCATAGCGGATCAATACACTGATATTCCTGAAATCGAGTTTGCAGAGCCCGATATTGAACTTGAGATTTATTCGATTGGAGAAATGGAAGAACTCAAAGCTGTTGAGGGGGCGACGGTAGAACTAAACTCATATTCAGCGTTACATACACGTATCATTGAGAAACTACTACAAGCTGCTCTACCACAGATCAAACAAGCATCTACTACCAGTGAATTTCAAAAAAGTGCGACCACGCAGAGAGCTGTGCGTAATAAATGGTGGGAGAAAAAAGACGATACGAACTATAGCCTTCGAGCTAGATTAAATTTCCCGAAAACAGCCAATCGCACTACCATTGGGATACTTGATTCTGGGATAGATATCACTCATGATCGGTTGGAAAAGCAAATATGGGAAAATACTGCAGAACGTGCAAATAACAGAACTGATGATGATCATAATGGTTTTATAGATGATATTTATGGCTGGGATTTCACCCATAGCCTTGGTGGGATCATCGGGGATTCTATAGGACATGGGACTCATATCTCAGGGATTATTGGGAAATACAGTCCCAATCCACTTGCTACATTGAAAGTGTTCGACAAGAAATCTGAGAGCCGATTGAGCTATGCGGTAAAAGCTATTAAGTATGGTGCAGACAATGGGATGCGAGTTTTGAATGTTAGTTTTGGGGCCAGGGTTGACCTCCGGACTTTCCGAGAAATCGTAGACTATGCTGATGCTCGTGGAACATTTATTGTAGCTGCTGCTGGAAACAATAATTCTTCGAAACAGCACTACCCTGCCGCATATGAGAAAGTTATTTCTGTAGGAGCTCTGAATGCCAAAGGTGCAAGGCTCGCTGAATCTAATTACAATCCTACAAAAGGTGAGGCATGGATAGATGTATGGGCTCCTGGAGAGAGAGTTCTCAGTACTATTCCATCTGTCACCGGCAAAGATACTAATCGTTATGGATATTTGAGTGGGACTTCGCAGGCAGCTCCATTTGTCACTGCAGCCCTCGCTAATCTTCTTCATGACAGTCCAAACATGACTGTAGATCAAGCCCGAGAAGCCCTCAAAGCAATGGATTTCTCTGAAATGAGAGGCCCTCATCCGTCAGATATACGATAAATTTGGGTTTGAAATTTGACAAGAATCGATTACACTCCTTTCTGCGGGTTTTTGGTATCCACACTCTCGCATGAACATTCACAATACGGGCCCGTAGCTCAGTTGGTTAGAGCAGTCGACTCATAATCGATTGGTCCCTGGTTCAAGTCCAGGCGGGCCCACCAAGTATCTTCCCGTTATTTTACTTTGGGCTGTTAAAGTAAAATAAGGATTTTTTTATTTTACTTTCCGACTATAATAACGACATATAAGCGACAAAATAAACAACATGAGTGAAATTCTTATAAAAACAGATCGACTAATTCTTCGGGGGATCACTCTCGATGATTTTGATGCTATTCATGAATATGCAACTGACATGGAGGTTGTTCGTCATATTGAATGGGGCCCAAATTCTGTAGAGGATACAAATAAGTTTATTGCGGACCAGATGGCAAATCAGAAAGATCCTAAAAGGAAACAATTCGTTTTTGCTACTACTTTAGATGGAATGTTAATTGGAACTGTTGGAATCACTATTGAAGGGCAAGTTGGCGATTTTGGATATGCTTTTAATAGCAAATATTGGGGGAATGGATATGCGACCGAAGCCTCAAAGGCACTTCTTGATTATATCTTGGATAACTTTGAGCTGAGTAAACTAAAGGCAACTTGTGACGTTAAAAACGAGGCTTCCTGTAGAGTAATTGAAAAATGCGGGCTCAAACTTGTAAAAAAAGTTGATAATGAATGTGAAATCCGAGGAGAAATGCGAGATACATACTTTTTTGAGAGGGATCTATCGTAGTTTGACCGGAGGCTGAAACAAAGATAGACTCTTCCTTGCAATTAAAGATTTATATGAAGAGATTTCTCATAGTTTTGCTTTTACTTTTGTTTGCGTTGCCAACAACTGTTTTTGCTGGTGATGGATCTTCTCTCGGTGCAGGAGTCAGTGCGATTTTCTCGATTATATTTCTTTTTGTTATGCCATATCTGATGTTTGGAGCGATCAAAAAAGCAAATGAGGAATATAAACTTGCTGCTAAATTTGCACTCGGGTGGATGATCATATCGAGATTCGGTGCTATGGCCATCATGGGAGCTGGGATGGGGAATCCTTTGCCAATTCTTCTAGAGGGCTTACGACCATTGGACTTACCATTGATGATTTTATTCGAAAATGTCTTTGGAAGTACCATAGATACATTTGTCCTACTTACCTTTGGAGAGGGTTTCTTTTTTATCTTCTCAGACATGATTTTCTTGGCTATCTGCTATTTCCTGTACAAAGGTATGCGAAAATTCATGGGCCCAAAACTAAGCCTCTCTTTGATATGCTTGATTCTGCTTCTAATCGCTGTACCTCTTGGATTTATGATGTTAGTACTTGGCTCTGGCGGTCATTAATTTTTCAGATTGAATCAATTCTTAAACAAAAACTCTGGTGCAAAGCAATAAAAAACTACATTTTGAAGGGGATATCTTGAAACTTTATACATGGGAGCAGACTCTAACGAACGGAACCAAAAAAGTTTTTGAACATGTGGAAAGACGACCGACTGTTTCGATGATTGCGATAGAGGGTGATTATGTTTATATAATAGCGGAGCATCGATATGAGGTGGATGAGGTCGTCGATAAATTTCCTGCGGGGTTCGTGGATGATGGGGAGGAGCCCCGTGAGGCCGCACAGAGGGAATTACAGGAGGAAATGGGCTTCAAAGCAGGTAAGTTAACATTGCTTGAAAGACTTACTCCGCGGTCTACTTTTGATTTTCCTGAATACGTATTTTTGGCAGAAAACCTGATAGAAAGCAGTCTACCCTGCGATGATGGAGAAGATATTATAGAAGTGAAAAAACTTCCCATGAAAGAAGTTGCAGATATGATCCTTGAAGAGAGTTTATATTACTCTTTTACAAGTTTTGTATTCTTAAAATACTACCTGCAAACACATAAGTTTTAGTATGTGTTTTAAGAAGATGTTAAACCCAACCCTTGTTTTTCAATGCAGAATGGGCGGCGTTCTGCTCAGCCTCTTGTTTGTTTGAGCCCTGCCCTTCCCCAACTTTTTCTCCACCCAAGAAAGCCCCTATTGTGAATGTCTTATCATGATCTGGCCCCTCTTCATCTAGTACTTCATAATGAGGAGTTGTACTCAGTTCTTCTTGTGCTTTTTCTTGAAAATGAGTCTTCGCATCCAGATAAAGCCCCTCCTTTATAATGTTATCCAAAGTGGCAATAACCCATTTGTGTATAAATTTTTTGCTCACCTCGTAACCTTGATCCAAGTAGATCGCTCCAATCATCGCCTCAACTGTATTTGCAAGTATGTAGTGTTTTTTTCTACCGCCTGAAGCGTCTTCTCCACGGCTCAGATAAAGATGGTCGCCTAGCCCGATTTTTTCCGCTACATCAGCTAAATTCGTGCCTCTTACAAGTGCTGAGCGATAGTTTGTAAGTACACCTTCATCAAGCTTTGGGAATGAAGTATAAAGATGATCTGTTACGACCAATTCGAGCACTGCATCTCCAAGGAATTCCAAACGCTCATTGCTTGCCTTGCCGTCATTCTCATTGAGATATGACCTGTGCACAAAAATCTGATCAAGCAAGGTTTTATCCTTGAATTGCACACCTATTTTACTCTCTACTTGCGATAGATTTTTCATGTTCTAAAATTATGTTTATTTAGAATCTTTGCTGTGCATCACGTTGCTCAATACTCCATTTATAAATTTCGAATTGTTATATCCTCCGTATTCCTTGGTTATCTCGATAGCTTCATTTATAGCAACAAGATCTGGCACCTCATCATTGTACATGATCTCATAAACACCTATGCGAAGTATAGTCAAATCCATAAGTGCAATTTTCTCAAGCGGCCATTCTGGAGCAGCTTTCTTTATAATTTTATCTAATTCATCCCTATATTCCGAGACTCCTTCAAAAATTTTTCTAGCAAAAGAATCATCTGGCACATCATCTCCAAATTCATTCATGACATAAGAAAAAACATCTGACTTCTCACCATGGAACTCCAATGCGTATAGTACTTGCATCACGAGTATTCTAGCGCGGTGTCGTGCAGATTTAGCCATGTGAAAAGAGCATTAGCGGCCTTAAATAAGTGACCTTCTTAAGCTTTGATTGTTGTAACCTTGTCATCCGCAGACTTGGTCTTCAGCACCTGACGACCTTTGTAAGTACCACACTCTTCACATAAGTGATGAGCAAGTCGCTTTGCTCCACAAGTTGCACAGACTGCAAGACTCACAGCATTCTCAAGTCGATTCGTAGCTTTCTTTTTGAATGCTGCATAACGACTCTTTGTCTGAGTTCGTGACTTTTTCCTTTTTGGGACTGGATGTTTTGCCATTTCTTTTTAAAATTAAGCGCGGTTAAGTATACCCAGCTTCGCCCTCAATGCAAGGGAATTTCATTATATTACATCGCACCCAAATTCCTCTTCTAGCCATGCTAATCTTTCCCTATGTGTTGTGCGAAACGCATTGAATGCATCATCGAAAAATGGATCCATGAACAGTTCCTCCACACCATCTTCTGAATAGCCCAAAGTCGGCTGCCATTTGCTATTACCATCATCATTCCCAGAACCTCCAGCCCATACGGTACGTGTAAATTCAGCCCTAGCCCTGATCCCCATCCAGGGACTCCACTGTACATCCAGCCGCTAAAACTAAAGCTAACGGCAATAGTGCTAATCTACTCATCGACAGGTTGTATTAAGAGGCGGTATTATGACACCGTGGAAACCCCTTGTCAATCCCTTCGCAGAGCTCCCATGAGGCGTAGAATGCTGAGGAATAGGTTAAATATGTCGAGATATAGCGCCAGAGCCGCATCTATATATCGATTTTCTGGATAATTTTTTAGGCGTTGTATATCTACCATTACAAAAACCGAGAAGAGTAAAACTCCAAATCCCGCATAGAGCATTTCAAATACATTGCTCCAAGGAGAGAAAATCCCAATAACACCCACAATGATCATACCGATAAGGCCCATAAATAGAATCCCACTGAGCCCCTGGAGGTTTCTGCCAGTGGTTTTTCCTATCATTGCACTTGCTGTAAACATCAAAGTTGTAGCTACAAGAGCCTTTGTAATTATGTCATAGCCTCCAAATTCTAGCGCAAAACTAGCGATAAGCGGCACCACTGTAACTCCCGATAACAGTGCGAAAAGCCCAAATAACCAGTAATTCAAAGGTTTAATGACGCTCCATTTCTTTGAAGTGAAAATAAGCGCCAATTCCGCTCCAAATACCACCCAAATCAGCCATGGCATCTGTATTATTAAACCCATCACAAGATCTGTACCGAGGTACACCCCAGCTCCGGAAATCAGAATAGCTAGCCCAAAAAAGAAGTATACTTTATCTATAAAAGCCGCTCTTTCAGGAGAGAGAGTTTGCTCTGATAAAATTTCTTGATTCATTTTTAATTCGTTAAAAAATCGCTCGTAAATATAGCATTCAATTTCCTGACATGCAAAAAGGGCCCTCTTTTTTAGAAGGCCCTTTCCTCAATTATTTCTTATAAATCGAAGTTTTCTAAACCTACTATTTCTAGAACATTTTTCAAAACCTTCGAAACCTCAGCACGGTTTGTAGTGTCGTTTACTCGGAACTTATCACCTGTATCAATAATCTCGTAATGAGCCATCCATGCTACAGCTTTGTAAGCCATGTGACCTGATGGCACATCTGTGAAGACTTGTGCGTCTGGCACGTCAGTCATGTCTGGGTTTAGCGCTGCATGTATAGCATACGCTAGGTATCCACGAGTTACTGGAGCTCCCAAGTCTGCTGGCAATTGTATCTCACTTCTCTTCATCTGTACCGCGTACTTCTCGTACCATTCACCACTTATTCCGCTCGCTGGCCCACCAAGGAATAATTCAGAAATGATCTTTGCAACCTCTGCTCCATTTGCATTATTACCTGGCTTTGCAGTCCCATCTGGATAACCCTTGATCGCCCCTTCTTCGTTCATCTTTTTCATATATTCGTAGTACCATTCATCATCATCTGCATCCTTGAATGGAATCTCCCCGGATTCGTATTTATCCATACGAGACTCTTCTTTCAAAGACTCAAGCCATTTCTTGAAATTAGTAATATCTGTACTCGTAATATCTCCCTGCTCATACCTCACTATGAAATCTTTTGCTTTTGCCAATACCTTCTCATTTACTTCATCAGAGAAGTTGTATGAATATATCATATCCTTGATTTTACCTATGTCTTGCCTTGCTCCTTTTTCCTTATCAAGTTTTTCAAACAACACTTCACTTTCGTTTAGAAGAGCTTCTTTTCTAGACACATACTTATCAAGGTCTTTAACATTTTTCATGGATCTATCTCTAACTTTGGCATCAACTCCCTTGATCTCTTTCAATCTAGCTAGGGTATCAACCGTCACCTCATTAGCTGAAATCAGTTTCTTGAGAAGTTCTCTGGCCTCATCCCCCGACATATTTTCAATAATTTTACCGGCATCCCCTGATGCATGTTCTTTTATATCATCCATTGAAGGTGCAAACCCTACAGATGCAGCGTCATCTTCGTATTTATCAGGCCTCTCTGGCCCCTTGTCAGGTCTATCACCACGTTTATCATCTTTAGGTCCTTTATCCCCAAATGGCGGCTCTAAACCCAATCGATCTATCTCCTTCTTGAAGGCTTTTCCTAAGTGATCCATCTTCTCCCATACCTTATCAACTGTTTCGAAATCTTGTTTTTCAAGAGCCTTTTCACCAGCCTTTATAAGATCAAATGCATTACTTATAAAACCTAAAGTCTTACCTATGTCTTTTCCTTCATTCTGTAGACCCTTTAGCCATTCAGCCATATGCTGAATATCTTGTCGTACACCCTTGAATCCATCATCGTGGAATCCACCCTTTCTATCATCTCCAAGCTCTCTCCAAGCCTTGTCCAGAATATCCCAAGGTCGTGAATCCCTGTAATTATCAATTTTCTTTCTTAGAGAATCTTGCATATTCCAGAAGTCTTTCATTGAGTCATGAAGGTCTTCACCTGCCGCCGGAGCCGTATTAGCCATTACAGACATTTTGTCTTTCATGCTGGCAACTTCCGCTACAAGTGAAGTTAGCTTCTTAAGATTCTTTTCAACCGCTGGATCAGGAGTTACGCCTGCTCTCTCAGCATCTTTCGCATATTCACCCGCACGCAATTTATATTCTTCATGTTCAGAACTTAGGTGCGCATAATCCATCTTTATCCAAATAAGACTTTGTCTCACATGGAACATATCAAGTCCTGCTGTACATTTGTCATAACTACCGTCATCGCTATCAACCATTGATTTACACTCTCTAAGTTTCTTTCCGAATTCGGCTTTCATATCTCCAGCTTCATTTACAAGTTTTCCTACGGTTGCAATAATTTTTTTCAGACCTGATCTTTTATCCTCTCTTTCTAGGTCTTTTTCTAGAATTTCGTATTCACGTTTAAGTTCGTAAACCATTTTGTCGATCTGCTCCTTTAAATGTGAGAACCTTTCTAAATCGCCTTTCCTTCTTTCAATATCCTCTTCTCTTCTACGATCGTTTTCTTCTTCCCATCGATCATCTTCTTCCTCTTGAAATTTGTCATAGTGGTCATCCTCATACTTGTCACCTCTATGATTTTCATATTTATCATCTTTGTAATCATCATTTGTAATTACTTCTCCTTCATATTCATGGACGTTAGTCCCTCCACTCATGTGTGCATCTGGATCCATGTAATTATCAACAGGTGGCCTAGGAGCGGGTTCGAATTGACCGTTCCAACCACTGTCTTCTCCTCTACTCGGAGGTGGTACATTGATTGGATCGCCGGGACAAAATCTGTCCGCTTGTGTTTGCTTTGTTCTTATAAGCCCCTTAAGTCTTTGCCTATCTTCCACGTCTTTTGCAAATCCTAACTTCTTCTTTAAAGTTTCTATTTCTTTTTGATATTCACTACATTCATCCACTTCTTCTGGACAGAATCTATCTGCTTTTGTCTGTAGATTCCTAATATCGTCTTTCATTCTTTTTACAGTTTCTATGTCACTCGTTTGATTTAGCTTTAATTTTAGTGCTTCGATCTTTGATTGGTACTCACTACATTCGTCCACTCTAATTGGAGGCGGCACATTGATTGGCTCGTCCTCACAGAACCTATCTGCTTGTGTTTGCGCAGTTCTGATCTCTTGCTCTAATCTTCTGATATCTTCCAAATCTTTTGCAAATTTTAATTTTTCATTTAATCTGTCGATTTTTTCTTGGTAATCATCACATTCATCATTCCCCGACTGAGGATTATATGGCATTGGCTCTAATTTTCCATAGTCTGGAGTATCTTGACCTCCTCCTCCATGAGTTGGGTTTGCTACTTCACCATCATCGTAAATCTCACTTCCTCCTCCATCGTCGTATATTTCTTCATCATTCTCGCCATCATCATAAATCTGTTCTCCAAGTTCTCTAGCCATACAGTTGTTACCTTCATCAAATTCTGGGATTACATCGTTTGCGTCAACGCAGGCTCTTACCTTATGAACACCCTCTGGAAGTGGTTTTGTCATGATTTTTGTAACTCCTCCTGGCTTACGGAAATCTTGAGAAGCTAGAGTTTTTGTAAGATAAGTCCTATCTAACTCACCATCTACCCATGTGTAAAAATGCACTGGCATATCTAGCACATGCTGTCCCCTATTTGTTATTTCAAAAGTCATAATTCCGTTTTCCAAGCGTACATCTTTTGTGACTAGGTCTATTATTTTTGCAGGTTGCTCTTGTACATCCGCTGGAGCTGGCTCATCTTGAGCGCTAGTTCCATTTGTATTTTCCGAGGCATTTTCCACTTGTTCAGCTTGTTCTTTTGCCTCTTGTTCCGCTTGCTCTTTTGCTTCTTGTTCCTTTTTTTCCTGCTCTTTCATTTCTCTCTTTGCTTTTTCTAACTCTGATTTAATCTCGTCACAGTTATGCGCATTTAGCTTTGAATTATAGTCTTCGTACATCTTCATCAGTTCTGCAGTCTCTTCTTCTGAAGCACCTTCTTCTTCCATTGCTTTTACTTTCCTCTTTATTTTTTCTAATTCTGAGATAACTGCTTTTTCCTTTTCCAAACATGCATCTAATTCACCTTGGTATGCTTCAATTTCTGCATCGGTGCTAAATAATTTTATGTCAGAATCGTGAAACACATCCGTTTGGATGGACTTAACGGCTACAGGGAGTGTCAAAATTAGGACTGTGAACATTGCAATCACAACTCCGAAGACAGCTTTGATACCCTTTCTGCCTTTTTTGTTTTTAAACATTTTGTTTTTGGGTTAATTATAGTGATATATATATTTTTAGCGTTACAACCACATCTATATATTATACTACAAATAAGCCCATTTATCAAGGGTCGAGGTTTTATTTTTTAATACCCTTTTTTGATACGGCGGAGAGTTTCTACCAGCCAATTGAAGTAGTATTTTGGAGTTAGTGGGAGATCTTGGCAGTGGAGGATTTCACGGCCTTGCCCGCCGAAGCCTTTTTTGAAGAAACTCAAACCTGCCCATGGATGTTTTGGAGCGTTTTCTACCACTCCCCAAAAGTTGTATGTGGACATGTTTTTGGCTTTGGCCTGCTTGATCGCTTCCCATTGGATTAGATAAGATGCTGGGATTTTATTGTACTGCGAAAGTGAGGCTCCATGATGATATGAGGCTTCGTCTCCATAGTACATTATGACTGAAGCGGCGATTGCTTTGCCCTCGTACATGCCTACGAATACCTTGATTTGGTCATTTGGAGCAAAAACTTGAAGTTGAGCAGATTAAAAAACTTAATATTAACATTGAAAATGCTGGTGAATATGTTTATTTCTATCCAAAAGCGATAGATAAAGAGATTGATGTTGATAATGTTGAAAGTATTACAGATGCGATAAATAAGATGAAAT
>JABINC010000032.1 GCA_018697675.1 Candidatus Peregrinibacteria bacterium | reverse complement strand
GCGGGCTTCCAATTCCTTAACCTGTTTCTGAAACTCAGGATCTAGTGAGATCGCCGAGATTTGCGCCTCCGACAAGCCGGGGCTACGACTATCCTCAATATTTAAAAACTCGACCTTCTCGATCGGAGCTTTGTTTATATGCCGTTCCTCAAGCTGTTTCTCAGTGATGAGCTGCGAAGTCGGGGCATCTAAGGCATAGACGGTATTGATAACACAAAAAAGCACAATCACTGTTAGTGCTAATCCAAAGGTGGTAGAAGACGAAGATTGAGAGGGGGTCTTCATAGTATTGATTGTTAGTAACATAATATACACTTCGAGCATGATTTTGCAAGAATTCTATAACAAATAGCAAACACACTCTCCGCAAAACCTCCCAATCCCTCTCTCATATTCAAAAAAAGTGTTGTCCCAACCGGGACAACACTTGCCAAATCCAAAAAATAATCTACGCCAATATTCATGTCAACTTTCAACATTAATACTCAAGACCACCAAAACATCCAGCGCTAATACTCTCTCAAAAAAAACCTCAAACTACTTCCCGCAAGGCCACAACCTCGCTAAAAGTCAAGCGCCGCCCCTCCGCTATTTTCAGCCGCATCCCCAAGGTGTTGTTAAAAAATATCAACACTAAATGTGAAAATACCCTTTTCAAAGAGTATGTCAACCATGCTATAGTTCATCCTTCAAACCCAAGCACTTGGTTTGAACTGAATTAAAAATACCATTAAAGCCCATTATAATTAATTCTGTCACCATGGACCCTCTACCCCTCGCCGTTGTTCGATCCTTTTCAACACTTGGACTCTCTGAAAAAGAAATCATAGTCCTAAGCTGTCTCTACAATGCAGGTCGTATCAAAGCATATGACATATATAAGAGGCAAAAATCCCTCACTCGCCCCCAAGTTTACAAAATTCTGACGAGTCTCACAAAGCAGCAGTTGGTCATGCTAATACGTATCAACGACAAAAACCATTACGAGCTAAAAAGCAACGCAGAGATTGTCCGTTGGGCAAGCCGAAAACGACTTGAAGCAGAAGAACACAAAGAGCTATGTGAAACGTCCATGCGCCAGATACAATCATTCCTCACAACGAGAATCCAAAGCCCTCACACAGAGCCATCTTTTTACCATCTCAAGGGGGAAAAAGGCCTTGAGTATGTTTCCAAATTACTTGCAACAGCCAAAGGTTTCGACATATATCTAAACTTAAACGAATTAAAAAAACTATGTCCAAACTACATGGACTTTTTGAAAAGAGTCTTCAAAAAAGACGACCCTGAGAGCAAGGTGCGTTGCCTAATGACAACCAATACAAATCATCAAATTCCCAAGGAGCTGCAGGACATACCGCAGCTCTTTTTACGTCTGAATTCAAATCCTGGAGAAGGCCCAATTCTGTTTTTGGGAGACAATTGGCTGATCCAAGGAGGGTTTAGTGGGGAGGAGTTTGTAGGGATGTACGTCACTTCGCTAACAAAAAATTTCCTCAAAATATTTCGTGCGATGTTTGAAAAAGAATGGGAGCTCGCCAAAGCCCCGAAAGCCACAGAAGCCCCACAGTCCGCCCATCTCCAAACTAAGTCAGAGCCGCATCCTCTTTCTCCAAAGCCTCCCCTCCTGTCACCACATTCCCCCTAGCATCAATTTCCTCACCAGTAGTTAATTCCAAGAAAGAATACACCCAAATCGATTTAGCCCACACATCCAGAACCGCATTCAAATAGGAAGTGAAATATAGAGCTACCAGTCCCACCAGGCCTCCAACTATCACACCAACCTTCATCAGTGCTGCACTATAAACAAAGATCGCTACAATCCCAATAATCACTCCAGGAATCAGAAGTACGATCAAGATATTTACCAGAATTCGTAGTCCAATAATTGCCATCAAAAGTAATATAAGAAGGGTATGTTCCCAGTGCTTTATAACGAGTAGGGTGCTTGCTTTCATTGACGCAAAAACCTTCTTTTTATCAATCACAATGAAGTACTCACTATAAGTAAAAAACAGCGTCAACAGCATGCTTACGCAGAGCATCAGTCCCAGAGGTACCATCAATGCCTTCAGCCACCCCCATCCAAAATTCCTTAATATAAAAGCCATTTCTCCGAACACACTTGCAAATGTAAAAGTTCGAATCACCAATCCATATTCAAAAAGCGGCAAAAAACTCAAGAGCCCATGTGAAACTCCATTTCTAATTCTGACAGGATCTCCATGTTTATCTCTCGCAATCAATTGAATCAGTGCTCCCTGGCAAAGAACAGGTACAAAAAGATACATCAATCCTGCGATGGCCAGAAGTACCGTTACAGTAATTCCAATTTTCGTGCTTGTATCAAAAAGATTTATATAAACGGTCATAATATGATGCAGAAAACTCTCCTTTACTCCAGCAAAAAGAACATCGGATGTCACAAAAGCCATGTATTGATACACAAAAAACAAGATCCCTGCGATGGTAGTGAGGATAGCTGGAAAAAGCGCATACCACTTAACAATACGCTTGTTTTCTTGAGTGAAATGCCAAGCATCGCTAATTATTTTCTTATATAGCATTCACGAATTCTAAATTTTATTTTTGTTTCTGTGAAGATCTCCGCTATTATACTCTAGACAGGCCTTCAAAGTAAAACAACTTTTCTTGACTATCCACCTATGGGCGCACACATTCAAAAAATCAAATACAAGTCTTTTACGTGGATTGACATTGTTCATCCAGACGATGCAGCGATACTTGATCTTGCCAAAAAATACAAATTCCACGAACTAGATTTAGAAGACATTCTTTCAGAAACTCAGCGTTCAAAAATTGACGATTATGACAAATACCTATTTATGGTTTTGCATTTTCCTTATTGGGACAATCGTTCACGCAGTATTCAGGTTGCAGAGCTCAATCTATTCCTAAGTACGAGCTTCTTGATCACTCTGCACGATGGGGAGCTCAAGATTCTGAAGAAATTTGTGAAGCGTTATTCAGAAAGTGCGAAGCTCCGGCGTGAAGTTATGAGCAAGGGGATGGGATTTCTTCTTTATGAAATTCTCGACGGGCTTTTCGATGAACATTTCCCAATGATCGATCAGATGGAAAAGCGTATGGATACACTCGAGCGTGATGTGTTTAGTCTAAAAGTTGGTCAAAAAGACATGCTCCGCGACATCCTTGGACTCAAGAAAGACCTGATAACTTTTGAGCGAACTATTGGGCCGCTCAGGGCAGTGATCCCACAATTGGAATACAAAAATGATAAATTTATCCCAGAAGGTCTTGAAGTTTATTTTGACGATATCGTAGACAAAGTCGAGAAAATCTGGGCAACCCTAAGTAACCAACGCGAAGTTGTGACACTACTTCAAGACACAAATGAAGCAGTGATTTCACACACCACCAACAACGTTATTAAAATTCTTACCGTCTTCTCGGTAATCATGCTACCAATCACTTTTATCACCGGATTCTTCGGTATGAACGTCCAATTCCCAGCCAATATCGGTCTCCACGACCTCTCCTACATCTGGGTCTCCGCCGGCATGCTAGGAGTAGTTGTTCTTATGCTCCTTTTCTTCAAGTTAAAGAAGTGGATTTAGTCAAAGTTTTTTAAGCTTCCTCTGAACCTCCGCCCAATCCTGCCAACGTTGCAAGGATCTGTTTTGCTGCTGTTCGGAGTTCAGTTGCGGCACGTCCCAATGCATTTCTCAGCTCAGGCCTTTCTTGCCACAAGCCTCTCGCAGTAGCCATGTCTGTGCTGCTGGCTAATTGTAAAAGAAGACTTAATCTTGTTGTCCCAACAGCATCTAAAACTTGTTGATGATCGATAGTAGTAAGTCGTTCTCTTATTCCTTCGACTGGAACACTTTTTGGATTTAACTGGTCATCCTTGGCTAATTCCGTGATTAGCTCATCCTTAATATTTGGGGGGATTCTTTCAGCTAATATCGTGAGGCCCCTAACTTTTGCCAGATCTCCTTCAGCCATAATCAATTTGGTTAATTTTAGTATTTAATTATAGCACAAATTTTCATTTTGTTCACGTGAACAAAGTTGCAAGCCATCAGTTCCAACATCAGTCATGCGCCGTGCTACTTCTTGATCAAATTCTGCTTCATTGCCATCATTCCGCCAAGTATACTTACTGCCATAATTGAAGTATTAAATTTATAAATTTGGAAGTCAATATAACAGAAACAGATCTCAATATGTAATTCACATTTAAACGCAATATTACGAATCAGTTCAATCCATTTATATACCTCTCACTCCGGGGAGGACGAGTATTTTTCTCTTGTCAAAAAATGACCCTGTTGAAAATACAAGTTTCCTTGCCCTCAAAACCCACTTCTGGTAGACTCTCCCTCGCGTTTTAGACGCATTATGTGTCGAACGCAAATTATAACTAACCACACTCTTTGTATGGCTGAAAAGAAAAAAGCCGAGAAAAAGGAGACTAAAAAGGCGGTTAAGAAACCTGCTGTGAAAGCAACTGCTGCAAAGGCAACTGAAAAGAAGCCTGTTGCAAAAAAAGCGGATGCGAAAAAGTCGACTAAAACTAAGGCTAAAGCTACGACAAGTGGCAAGAAAAAAGCTGTGAAAGTAGTGAAAGACAAAGGCGATATTATCGCTGATTTCGCGACTCATGGCAAAGATACGGGATCTGCACAGGTGCAGGTAGCGATTCTAACTAATAGGATCAATAGTCTACAATCTCACCTAAAAGATCACCCAAAAGATTCTCATTCGAGAAAAGGACTACTTGGAATGGTAGGTAAGAGAAGAAAACATCTCGATTACCTGAGAACCAAGAAAGAAGGAGATTATGATAAGCTCATCAAAGAGCTTGGATTAAGGAAATAAACTAAATGCGGACTCTCTACAACGTGGGTCCGCACTTTTTTTAAATTGCTAACAAATTATTAAAAAAAACCTCTAGAAGATTCATAGCTAAGTAGTAAGTTTGAATAGGTAAATAACATAGCAAGTTACACGCCTTACCTGTTGAAATTTATTACTCAGCTGCGAGTTGGAAAACGGGGGATAACCCAATTAAAAAATGGCAAAAAAACATGTACGGCTAGAACGAGAGTTCGCCGGAAAAACACTTATCCTGGAAACAGGTAAGCTTGCTAATATGGCAGGTGGATCAGTAACAATTACTCACGGAGACATGATGTGTCTTGTGGCTACAACTTTAGGAGAAGCAAGAGATGGTATGGATTTCTTTCCACTATCTGTGGATTTCCAGGACAGATTTTACGCTTCTGGAAAAATTAAAGGTTCTAGATTTATCAAACGTGAAGGGCGTCCGCCTGAATCAGCGATTTTGACTTCTAGACTTATAGATCGACCGATGAGACCTATGTTTCCGAAAGGAATGAGGAATTCAGTTCAAGTTATTATCACAATGCTTTCGACGGACTCATCTTGTAATATGGGACCTCTTTCTATGAGTGGAGTATCTCTCGGATTTATGATGGGAGGTATGCCTTTTCAGGGGCCGGTTGCAGGAGTGAGAGTAGGGCGAGTGGATGGAAATTTAATTTTAAATCCAACATATCAAGAAGTAGAGGATGGTGATTTTGAGCTTATCGTTGCAGGTACACCTGATTCTATCACTATGGTTGAATCTGGTGCCAAGCAGGTTTCTGCAGAGGACATGCTTGCAGGGCTCGAATTTGCACACAAATATATCAAGGAGCTTTGTGAAATGCAGAAAGAATTCATGACAGAATACGGCGAGGTAGAAAAGGTTGAATACACAGCATACGAAATCCCAGCAGATATCAAATCAGCGGTAGCGGGTGCGATCACTGGAGATATGATGGAGACTTTGTATGTAGCAGGTAAAAAAGAATTTGGTGCTGCAAAGAAGGTTATTCAGGAATCAGTATTAGAAAAATTTGCGGCGGAGATTGAGCGAGATGACGACCCATGGGCTGAGTCTGATGTTAAAGAAGCTATCGATTACGTTGTTAAAACAGAAATGCGAAAAGAAGTACTAGCTTCAGAGCGTCGTCTGGATGGACGTGGGCTAGCTGATGTACGTACAGTCACTGCAGAAGTAGGAATGCTTCCTCGTGCGCATGGATCTGGTCTTTTCAATCGTGGAGCTACTCAAGTACTGACAGTTGCGGCTTTGGGCGGACCTAGTGATGCACAAATCGTTGATGAAATGGACATCAGTGATGGACTTAGAACATACATTCACTATTATACGTTTGCACCGTTTTCAGTAGGTGAGGCTAGGCCGCTTAGATCAGCAGGTCGCCGTGAGATTGGGCATGGAATGCTCGCAGAGCGTGCACTTATGCCTGTGCTTCCGCCAAAAGAAGATTTCCCATACACAATGCTACTTGTTTCAGAGACTCTGACTTGTAATGGGTCAAGCTCGATGGCTGCAGTATGTGGATCTACTCTTGCGCTTATGGATGCGGGTGTACCGATTGCAGCTCCAGTAGTTGGAGTCGCAATGGGACTTATAATCGATGAAGAAACTGGGAAGTACAAGATTCTTTCTGATATCCAGGCTCAAGAGGACTTCCTCGGAGATATGGACTTCAAAGTAGCCGGTACCGGACACGGGATCACCGCGCTTCAGCTCGATACAAAAGTAAAAGGCCTAAAAATGTCTTTGCTAGCAGAGGCTCTTACTCAAGCAAAGGCAGCTCAAGGATACATCTGGGGTGAAATGGAAAAAGCAATTGCTGGTCCACGCCCAGAGCTCAATCAATACGCACCACTGATTATCGGAATGATGATTGATCCAGATGACATCGGTAAAGTTATTGGAAAGGGTGGTGAAACTATCCAAGGAATGACAAAGGACTTTGGAGTTGATATCAATATCGAAGATGACGGGAAAGTAACGATCACTGCTCCAGACCAAGAAAGTGGAGCCAAAGCGAAACACAAGATCGAACAGATCACGTACAAGCCACAAGTTGGTGATGAATTCGACGGAAAAGTCGTGCGAATCATGGACTTCGGCGCATTCGTAGAATTTTCACCTGGCATCGACGGACTCGTCCACATTTCTAAACTTTCAAAAGAACGTGTGAACAAAGTCGAAGACGTTGTGAAAATCGGAGATCCTATCAAAGTCAAACTTCTTAAGGTCGACGAACAAGGTCGTTACAACCTTCAAAGAATGGAAGGTTAATAGATACAATCAAAGGCTCTCTGTAATAATTGCGGAGAGCTTTTTTGTTCTAATCTATTTCCAATTCTCGAAGGCTTGCCTTGATTTGAGCACCTATCATGGTGACAACTTCAGGGTCTGTGATTTCTGCATGGGAACTACCACATCGGAAAGAAGCACGCTCATTACCGAGGAGTTCGAATCCGAGGCCTGGGCCCAGGAAGATCAGAGAAAGTCTGTCGCGAGATTCTCCCATAAGTTCTGAATCGGAGCAGTGTATCCGAAGTGAAGTATCGTCAAAATCGACTTCACATTGGCCATTATTTGAGGCTTCTACAAAAGAAGTGAGAGCCGTGGCATTCGCCTGTATACAATCGGCTTCTTCGCAGCCAGCTAAGGAAAGTGCAGTACCTAGCGCAAGGAGTGGTGCGTATTTCATTTTAGATTGGGTTAAGAATAATGAAAAAGCTTCTTCCCCTATACAGAGCGAAGTTAAAAAAACTTTAAAATCTAAGATAAAAATTTCCTAAAATCTCGTTTAAAAAAAATCTAAAAAAATACGTTCGAAAAAACGCATATACAAAAAAGGTTCCCGAAACTTCTCATAGCCCTGGAGCTATATAATACCAAGCCCATTATACAGCAATCAGAGTAATTCCACGTCTATTAAAAGACATAAAATTGGCCCTTAAGCTACAGAGAAGCCCGGGAAGAACTTGGAGGGAAGTGACAATAATATAATTAGTTGAAAACCATAAGTGACACAGATTTCCAGTAACCTGTGGAGGTAATCAAACCACTTGACCTCCAAGTTTCTCCCGAGCTAGTTTTTAAATGATCACCGATCAAAATCTCTACTTTTTGATCAGGTTATAATAACATCTTTCCTAGAAGATGTCAAACATTTAATCTTTCGCTATTGGTAGCCTTTTAAGGTGTCTACGGAGTTTTTAAGTAGCTCTTTTTCTTTCTCATCAAGTGGTGTCAAAATTTGCCTTTCAATACCCTTTCGGCCAAGCACACAAGGTAGGCTCAAAGCTACGTCAGAATGTCCATAATAATCTTCTAGCAAAGTTGATAATGGAAAAACTTCATTACTATCTTCGAAGATAGCTTTCATGATTTGGAGCACAGCGGTCGAGATCGAATAACATGTGTATCCCTGGTCATGAATAATCCGATAAGCGGCATTTTTGGTGTCTTCATAGCACTCTTTTTCAATTTCTTTGGTGAATTCTGGCATGTCGCGCAGAGGTGCTCCGGCGATGTCCGCAGAGCTGTAAACAGGGAATGAAGAATCTCCATGTTCGCCCAAAATAAATGCATTCACTGAACTTGGGTGCACATCCAATTTTTCTGAAATATGAAACTGAAATCTAGCAGTATCCAACAAAGTCCCAGATCCAAAAACTCTACTTTTCGGAAACCCAGAAAGTTTCAAAGCTTCCAGAGTCAGAACATCTACAGGATTCGAAACAATTAGGAGTAATGTATCAGGAGCCGCCTTCGCAATTTTCGGAATAATTGTCTCAAAAATTGCACGGTTTTTCGCGATCAGATCAAGTCTGGTTTCACCTTCGCGCTGCCGCGCTCCGGCAGTCACCACCACCAATTTAGATCCCTTGCAAATCGCCATGTCATCAGAAGATTCCAGCTTCGTATACGGGGTAAACGACAGCGAATGATCGAGATCCAGTAGAAGCCCATTGGCTCTATCTGCATCAATATCAATCAGCGCCAAATCCGTCGGCGTACCGTCCAGCACCATCGCATATGCCATGGTCGCCCCAACATTTCCGCACCCCACAATCGACACTTTAAATGATTCTTTTGATTCCATGTTTTCCGAAAAATTAAAATTTATTATCATTCTTTATCAGATGAGTCATCATCTCCTCCAGAACTATCCTCCAACCATTCTTCACTATCAAAAAGATCCTCATCAATATCACTTCCATCATCATCTCCAAATCCTGAGGTTTCTTCTATATTTAATCCAGATGCAAGATAATATTCAACCAAATAAGAAAGGCGTTCAGAGCCAGGGAGTATGCCATTCTGGATATAAGCAAATACAACAAGGAAAAATTCTTCAGGAGTTGTCTCAATATCAAGCTCTTCCAATCTCAAGGAAATCCGTCTTTCTTCAAGCGCTAGATCAATATCGTGTCCATCAATATCAAGTTCTATATTATCCCCACTAAATGTATGTCCAATTTGATCTTGTATTTGATCATTTAGGTCATTTTGTATAGCTTCAATTTTTGTGCGCACATGCCGTAAATAAAGTGCTAGCATCAAACTTCTAGTGAATTGAAGCGTATATGGCACAAAATCATATTTCTCAAACTCTTCTTTTGTTAGAAGCCCTTTGCCAACAAAAAAGTCCTCAGCTTCTTCATGGGAAATTTTCTTAGGTAACTTTTGTATAGCATATTTAACTTTTAATATATCAAAAGGTATATTCAGCCCATCATTCTCAAGAATGATTAGCTGATCATTACGTATTTGTTCAATCAAACTACCTTCTCCATTCTCTATGGCAAGACGGATCAAGCTTGTATTTTGCCCACTTAAAAATCCTTCGTAGGTCACATCTGTAGGATATAAACTGATTTCCACATCAAGCAATTCGTTTAAACGTGCCATCATTGCGATTCCAATTTCTGAGGTGTTTTTCCCTTCATCGACTTCTCTTTGAAGAGTTTCTTCCAATTCTTTTGAAACTTCTTCATAAGCAATTGCTACATCTACTTCATTTATTTTAATTCCAGGCAGTCGAAATTGTTTCATGGCCTCACCAAATTCTTGTTTTGGCATTTTCCCAGTGATGTTAAGATTAGTAAATTCCCTATTACAATAGCTCTCAATTTCTTCGATTAAGGTTTCAGTGTCGATATTAATATCAACTCCATCTTCTTTCATCATTTCAAGAAGAATATCTGCATCTTGGAGGTAGGTTTGTGTAAGCTTATTGATTAAAATTATTCTAAATTCGTCAGCATCTATTGTATCAGTCTCTGGATCATAAACGGCTTCTAGAAAGTGTAATTGGTCCATTTTGTTGGCATATTCTGATAGTCCGGGAATCTGATTTAGTAGTTCAGAATCATTAAGCAAAGCTTCAATATATGTTTCATCAGTGAAATCTTGTTGCAATAAGTCGATACGTAATCCGAGAATACTTAGCATATCCAAAATCCTTTGGTCATCAAATCCATAAACACGTAATTCATATAATGCATCAATAGTAATTCTGCTCAAGAAAACAATTTCTTCCCTTGTGAGTGGGTCTATAGCGACTCCAACTCCACCTACAAGAATATCAATTCCTGCTTCTAGTTTTGAGTCTCCTTCTACCAAATTAGCTACGCCTTCAAGTGAGCTTTTCATCAAAAATAATTTAGAATACGTCGCGAAAAACCGATCCTTATCCTCAGATGATAATTTATATAAAGTTGAAGAAACTATCCCGGAGCACATTCTCACCTTTATTTCAACTTTCTTTGATATTTCAGGGTGGTTATAGAAGAAATTATCTAATGCTTGGGAGACCTCTTCTTGCATACGTTCTTGAGTCCTAAATTCTGGGGCCACAGTAGCGGTGAGAGATGGGGCGGTTACAGTTCCCCCATAGGCTACACCAGCTCCTAATGCCCCGGCCCTCAATCCCAAAGGAGCTCCTATTGCAGTTTTTGCAAACATTCCTGCCCACATAGTTGGTAAGAAAGTTAGAAACATACCGAAACTGTATCCAACATGGTAAGGGGCATTTCGACCATTCTGATATAAGAATGTCTGAAAATACCCTTTCACTCCTGATTTCATTTGAGCGAATAAAAATGCAGGATCTTTTAATACTTCCTTCCATCGTCCTAATACAAACATAATTGTATCTTCAGGTTTTATAGCAAAAGCAGCTAATACAGCACCCATGTCAGCACCTTTATCACTAAATGCCTGAACTACACCTCGGACAAAATCAGCTAGAGAGAACCCCGTTTCCCTTTCATTCAGTCTGATGCCCAGAGCTCCCGCGATTTCTAGAATTATTTCTTCTTCATTAATTACGCCATCTCTTATCATTCGTTCATACTCGGCCATTCTTTCAGCTTCAGCCTGTGTTATCGCTTCGGCCATTTCTGCTTCATCCATAGAATCATAATGTCCTGCATCTGGATCGACTGACGCATCGATTTCATCTGCGCAATCTGGTCCTTCGTATTCTTCCATTCCGTTTTGTGATCCGAAGCTGTTCATAAAGATTCATAAACATAATATAATCCTCTGATTATATCACAAAAAATCGGCTTTGAGTAGCCTTGATCATCAATTTTATGATGACCTATCAAGGTCCGTTCCCAATGAAAAGTTATCATCATCAATTGCAACTAGTTCCATAAGTTCACCTTCTTTGATTGGAATATATACAGTAGGGTTTATGGGGTCTGTAGAGCTAGGATGTGCCCAAAGATCCCCAAGAGTCGTGTGCTCTCCTCCTACAGAAAGCATTTCCGGCCCAAAAGAAAGACTTCCATATTGATCCATCGGAGTAGAATATGTAACTTGGCCATATTCAGATGGT
>JABINC010000028.1 GCA_018697675.1 Candidatus Peregrinibacteria bacterium | reverse complement strand
TGAATTGTTACGGCAGTTTCTGTGACATCGTCACTTGTGATTTTTTCTGCGATTTCTTTGCTACTCATACTTCTTTGTAATATGAAATTTCCAGCTTTCACATTTTTATCCAGCTTGTGCCTTTTTAGGTAAGATTTAAATACAGATGAACTTTTTATTAATTCACGTTCTTTTAAGCTTTTGCTGACCTCTGTAAGACTTTCCCCACTTGCTATTTCAAAAGAGACATTTCCTTCATTATTCAAATCGATTGGTTCTAACATTTGCGAGGTATAGTAATATTTGGTGCCAAAAAAGATTGCTCCAATTATTATTATGTAAAGCAAGAATTTCCTCAAAGCTCTTTGTCGTTTGCGTCTACGGCGATAGTGCATCTGTAAAATTTTTACCGATTTTTAGTTTTATTGACCCATTCCAGGAAGTCCTAGGTCTCCCATAATTGCCTTCATTTTTTCTGCGGCAACTTCCTGTGATTTCTTTAGGGCCTTGTTGAAAGTTTCTTCTAGAATTGATTCTAGTTTTGGATTTGCACGAGCCTCTTCGCTGATTTCAACTTTTACAATTTTTTGCTCCCCATCAATGATGACTTTTACCCCATCTTGCTCCGCTTCGATGTGCATTTTTGAGAGTTCTTTTTTTATCTTTTTAGCCTCTTTTTGTAGTTTGTAGAGGTCTTTTGCTTGATCGAAAAATCCCATTTTTTCAATATTATAGAAATATGTTTAAAGCCCGCGTATTGTAGCGAAAACCTTCTTTACCGTCCAGGTGTAGTTGAAATTGGAAAATTCATAACTTAAGGTTGGATTTTATCTTGCACTTTAGCCCTCATTTCGTTAGAATCCATGCGCTTTTCGCGCTTTTTAGTGCGACTTTGAGGCAAATAATGATCAACAAAATCTAATTAAATTAAAATGGATACTATAGTTCTTGAAGCGAAGGTACGCGATAAAAACCTAAAACTGAATCATCTACGAGCGGACAGTAGAGTTTCTGCGGAGTATTATGGGAAAGGTGTCGAGAATATGAGCCTTGATCTTGATTATCAAGATTTCCGACGTGCTTTTATGGCTGGTGGAGGTAATACAGTTTTTGATCTAACGATTGATGGAAAAGCTCATAAGGTACTTGTGCATGAGGTGCAAATGGATCCTATGACCGATTTGTATACACACATTGATTTTATTTCGGTTGATATGAATAAAGAGGTTACTACACAAATCCCTCTTGTATTTACAGGTACTGCCCCTGCTGTGAAGGAGCTTGGTGGTACTCTTATTGAAAATAGAAATGAGGTTACCGTGAAGTGTCTTGCGAGAGATCTTATTCATGAGATCGAAGTTGATATTACTTCACTTGAAGATTTCAATGCAGTAATTCATATCAGTGATATTACAGTTCCTGCAGGTATTGAAATTGTCGATGAACTGGAACTTACAATTGCAACTATATCCGCACCTAAAACGGCTGAACAAATTGAAGCAGAGGAGGCGGAAGCTACTGAAGCTGCTGCAGAAGTTCTTGAAGCTGTTAAAGATGACGATGCTGAAGGTGATGGTGATGAGGCCGAGGAAAAGAAAGAGAAAGAGTAGGGTGGAATATCTAAGCTAAAGGGTTGCTAATTTATTAATTCTGCAAGGAGTATACGTTTTGCTTCTAGATCTTGTGTTTGCTCTTCTCCTTTACGATGTATTTGTACTGTTACTAGCGCGCCGACTCCTTGTCCCGCGAGCTCTCTTGGTACATGAAAAATCCGCAGATCGCGTGTTTGTATCTTCGCGAATCCTCCGTCATAACCGATAATAGTCCCACTGAGTGAGTGCATTTTTTTGTTTTTTGAATTTTTGTTTTTTGTTTCGAGCTTATTCTATTTGTTTCTGAGAAATTTGTCTATGACTGTTTTTATTTTCTTCAAAATTCTCACTGGTTTTATACCTAGATAATATTTGATCCAGGCATAAGGGCCAAAACTCCGAGGGATTTCGTACTCTCCTTTTTGCCAGGCATTAAGCCACATACAGGTAGATCCTCCTTTGCGCGGATCTCTGAAACTTCTTCTCCATTTACTACATTTTGGACAGACGTATTTTAGATGCCATTTTGCATTAGCCTTTTTGGACATAAATAGCCCAGGAATAGATAAAACATCCAGGTATAGAGCTTCAAAAAATCTTTTGATTGATTTTATGGATGGTTTAGGAAACTTGCCAACGTTGCTTACAACGTGTTCAATATGGCAATTCGGACTTTGTGGTTTTTTGATTGGCATTTTTATTTTAGTACGGGGTTTATTTTATTATGCTCTTCTAAATCTGTCTATAGAGATCTAATTTATTCGCCACCCATCTTGCAATCTTTTTTATGTTTTTTGGTTCATATCTCTTACGACTTAAAGTTCGACTTAAATTTGCGGGGTTCATTTTAAGCTCTTCTGCTAGTTGTCCTATTTTTATCTGTTCCATTGACATGAACCAATATGCAGTTGCCATCAATATGCGTAATTCCATTTCATCGATTTCTTTTAAATTTTCTGTTGTTAAAAATCGTGTTATGATTTCCATCAGTTTTCCTTCTTCGATTGGGAGTGGGATTTTGCCATCTTGATCTTTATTTTCCAATTGTTCTATGCGTACTGTTAGTGCCGCTAGTTGTTCTCGTAAATTTGGTTCTGCGGGGGCTTTTTCTTGGCCATTTCCGTTCACATCGTGGAATTTGATGTCATCCGGCTCTATTACTATATTGTTTTCGTTTCGAATTTTTGCGAATAGGTAAGCATTTTGTATGACGTTCTCTAATTCCCTTACATTTCCTGGGAATGTGTGTGACATTATTTTTCTGTGAGCTTCGGCAGATAGTTTTGCATTAGGGTCTGTTTTTCTTAAAAAATGATCAATCAATGCTGCCATATCTTCAGGTCTTTCACGGAGAGGAGGTATATCTAATTGAAATTGTGCGATTCTATAGAATAGATCTGCACGGAAGGTACCGGTTCCGACAGCTTTCACTAAATCTTTGTTTGTGGCGGCTACTATTCGGCCTTTAAATTCTAGTTCTTTCCCACTATCTCCTACTTGACGAAATTTTCTTTCTTGGAGGACTCGTAATAATTTTGCTTGGAGTCGTGGATCCATGTCTCCGATCTCATCTAGAAATAAAGTTCCTTCTCCTACAGCTTCTAAAAGTCCTTTATGATTTTGGAATGCTCCTGTAAATGCTCCCTTCTTGTGTCCAAATAATTCGCTTTCAAGTAATTCTCCGGAAATCGCCGTACAATTGATGGCTCTAAATAATCTTCTCTTTCTTTTTTTGGAACCAAAATGCAGAAGTTTTGCTACTAGTTCTTTTCCAGTCCCAGTTTCCCCTAGTACTAAAACGCTTGCATCTGAATCTGCCAGATGAGTGGTTAATTTTACTATTTCTGCCATGGAAGAACTCGCATATACTAACCCATGAATTATCTTAGGTTTTTCTTTTGGTGGCTCATGAGGTGGGTCATAGTCGGGGTCTAATATTCCCTCAATATCTTGAATACATTCCTTTATCATGCGGTCTACGGTTGCTATTGTTCCCTCTTTATAAAATGGAGTTCTTTCTTTTAAGAAAGTATCTTTGAATGAGCAAATTTCTTCCCATTTTACTTTTCCCCCCTCTAAAATGGTTGTTAATTTTTTTCTTAAAGTTAGTCGTAAGATGTTAATTCTACGTGCTTTTCTTTGATCATCTACTGTGTCGGGTTTTGGGAGTCTATCGACTAATTCAGATATCCGTTCTGCGCATTCTGTCGCAACTATACTTTCGGGGTTGATTTGCATCAGGTTTGTTTTTAAAAAGGGGTAAAGAGTACTTTAAAGGGGTTGTAATTACAATACCTTTTGATTTTTTGTATAGTAAAAAGAGGATGGCTTTGTGGGGCACATCCTCTTTTCTAGTTTAGTTGAGATTTAGGTTACCAACCTAAAATTGACCAGCTTGCGATCATTGGGGCGATGATTAGGGCGATTGTGTTGATCACCTTGATCAAAGCGTTCAATGCAGGTCCTGCGGTGTCTTTGTATGGATCACCGACAGTGTCTCCTACAACGGCTGCCTTGTGAGCATCTGAACCTTTTCCGCCGTAGTTTCCGTCTTCGATGTATTTCTTGGCGTTGTCCCAAGCTCCTCCACCGTTTGACATGTTAAGTGCCATCAAGAATCCTGTGATGATTACACCTACGAGCATTCCTCCGAGGACGCGTGGCCCAAGAATGAATCCTACGAGTAGAGGCATTGCAACTGCGAGTAGTCCTGGGAAGATCATTTGTTGTAAAGCTCCTTTTGTTACGATGTCTACACATGCCGCGTAGTCAGGTTTTCCTGTACCGTCCATAATTCCTTTGATATCTCTGAATTGGCGACGTACTTCTTCTACAACTGCGTGAGCTGCTTTACCAACTGCTTCCATACATGCAGCTGAAAATAAGAATGGTAGAAGTCCACCAATAAATAGTCCGATAATTATTCGGTAGTCACTTAGGTCAAAAGATATGTGAGAAACTTCTGCGATCATTTCTCCACCCTCTGCCATGACTTTTGCGCCACCTTTCAAAAGTTCTTCTTGGTATGCCTGGAAAAGCACAATTGCAGCGAGAGCTGCAGAACCGATTGCGTATCCTTTTGTAACGGCTTTTGTAGTGTTTCCTACTGCATCTAGTGCATCTGTGTTTTTACGTACTGAGGCTGGGAGCTTTGCCATTTCCGCGATACCTCCTGCGTTATCCGTGATAGGTCCATATGAATCAAGTGCGATAACCATTCCAGTTGTTGAAAGCATAGCTACGGCTGCGATTGCAACTCCGTAGATTCCATTCCCGAGTACTGAAGCGTCTCCGAAATAGTATGCAAGTCCGATACCTGTACAGATCACAACTACTGGCCAAACGGTTGAGTGTAGCCCAACTGCAAGTCCCATAATTACATTTGTTCCAGCTCCTGTTTCTGAAGCTTTTGCAATCTTTTTAACTGGGCTGTATTTAGTTGAAGTGTAGTATTCAGTAATTACATTTATGAATAATGTTATGCCGAGTCCAACTAATGCTGCATAAAAAATCATCATGTCTCCGATCATTTCTTTTGTTACAAAGTAGAATCCGATAGCAGATAGTACTCCTGCTGCGACCATACCTTTGTATAGGGCTCCCATGATATTCTCATCCTTCCCGAGTCGTACGAAGAATGTTGCTAAAATTGATGCGATTACAGCGATGCTTCCGAGGGCTAGTGGGTATTCAATCCCTGCTTGTCCTAGAGCTCCTGTGACTGTAGATGCTGCGAGAATCATAGCTGCGATCAGTGTCACTGCGTATGTCTCAAATAAGTCAGCTCCCATACCTGCACAGTCTCCAACATTGTCACCAACGTTGTCTGCGATAACTGCTGGATTTCTTGGGTCGTCTTCTGGAATCCCTGCTTCGACTTTTCCTACGATATCAGCTCCAACGTCTGCTGCTTTTGTGAAAATCCCTCCACCTACACGAGCAAATAGTGATACTAGAGATGCTCCAAATCCAAATCCGATAAGTAAGTTTGGCGCCATATCTACAGGTATTCCCATAACATTTGTGAATACGTAGTAAAATCCTGCTACTCCAAGTAGAGATAAACCAACTACCGCTTGTCCCGTTACGGCTCCACCTTTGAATGCAACATTTAGGGCTGCTTTTAGTCCTTTTGTTGCGGCCTGGGTCGTTCGTACATTTGCACGAACTGCAGTTGCCATTCCTATATATCCAGCAAGTGCTGAGAAGAATGCTCCAACTAAAAATCCGATGGCTGTCAGGTAACCGTTGTTATATTCCCCTGCTGGAAGGAATGCTCCTAGCAGTAGAAATATAAGAATTGCGAATATCGCAATTGTTTTGTATTGGCGATTTAGGTACGCCATTGCGCCTTCTTGGATTGCCTGTGCGATTTCTTTCATTCGCGCCGACCCTGTATCTAGTCCGAGTACGCTGATTATCAGGTACAAAGAAAAAACGAGTGCAACTACACTGGCAATGATGGCACTAAGTGCTATGTTTAGCTCCATAACTTGTGTGTTAAATAATATAAATTAGATGTGTTTTTTGTTTGAATGCTGGGGTATTCTATTCATTTTAAATGGCTCTATCAAAACACTTTTCCAAATAGTGCTTGGCTGCTTGATAAAATGTTGGATAGTCACAGTTTGACAAAGGTGTTGAAGGGAGTATAGTTGGGCCTCGAATACTTCTAAAATATTAATTCGAAGGAAAATATGAAGATGCGTACCCCCTTGATACCCTTGATTACAGCCCTCACAGTTTTGGGCGCAATCCCGATAGCATCTGGAATTTTGGGTGGAGATGAAAATTCAGAAGTAGGAATTGCAGCGGGTGGGGAAGTGCCTCCGCAATCGCCTAAGTCCAGGAAATTAACCAAAAGACAGCGTGAAACACGTGAAGCATTTGATCAATGGAGGAAGTATGGAAAATTTTTTAAAGGTGGTTTGACTTGTGAGAAGCATGTGGAATTGGTTGCAGCGGCACTAGATGATCCTAGTTTTGAATTGGGTCTGCAAGATATGTTTACTCAATTGGTGTTTTGTCAGGCTAGAGAGCAACATTATCCAGATATTCTTGCTGAGGCTCGTACTTATGTTGGTTATTTTGAAGAGGCTTGTTATGAGGATGGGTGGCGTGGATGGTCAAATCCTGATACAGATTCTGGAGTTTGGTGTAATTTTAGTTTTGATGAGAATGTTGTTGAAGAAGGGGGTGAAGATGGGAAAGGCAAACTGGTAGTGCGTTTGTATGATGGCACTATAGACGGAATTGATGTTCAAACGATTCCTGGGTTTGATCAAGCTCTCATGCGTTTTCAGTTTTTGTCGCCGCAATTATTTTGTACTTATATGCAGGGAGAATTACAAATTGCGAGGTTAAGACATATACCTTTAAATTGTGATACTCCGGATAGAGTTTGTCGTTTTTCTGTTGATGAAGTGTGTGGAGTTACTCATGATTGTTGTGATGATGATGGAATTGTAGATCCGGTTTGTTTTTCTGCAGAGCGGGGAGAAGGATGGGATGATTCAGAAAATTTAAGTGATGATGATGATTTGGATATTGATGTTGATACGGAACCTGATCCTTGTTTATTCCCGGATGATTTAGATGATGATGAATATGAGGATTTTGGTTGTGGAGGTGATGAAGAGGAGTTTGAGTATTGGGAAGAATGGGAGAAGGAATATTGGGAAGGGGGTCTGGAAGGTGATGTTGAAGAAGAAGATACTGAATATGAAAATGAAGACGAGTCTTATGAATAGTAAATAGACCCTCTATCTGTAAAGTTTGTATTTATGAGTTTTTTTATCTCAGCCTTGCTTTTTTAGGTAAAAATAGTATAATAAGCACTCGTTGACTTAAAATTTTGGCTAAAATATGCTAAAATTAACTGATTTGAACTATATATTATGACTGATCAAGGAAATCAAAATACGGGAGGGCAACAAGATCCACTTGCGGGTGGACAGCAAGGTGTGCCAGTGCCTCCGGTTCCAACTCCTTTGGTATCACCGGCTCCAGGAGTCCCACCGGTATCACCTGCGGCTCCAGCACCTCCGGTGCCAGTTCCGACTGCACCAATGCCTCCGGCACCTGCACCTGCACCAGTTGCACCGACACCGATGCCTACTGTACCTATGCCAACGGCACCAATGCCTGCGGCAGTTCCGCAACCTATGGCACCAATGTCTCCTGCGCGACCAGCAGCTCCTGCTGTACCGGCGAAGCCGCAAAAGCCGATGACTTTGGAAGATTTGGCTAAGCAGACACCGATTTTTTCTGATGAAGAACTCGATGAAGATGACTTTGATCCTTGGGCTCCTTTGGATGATGCGAAAAAAGAGGAGGATTTTGATGATGACTTTGAAGAGGATGATATAAATACAGATGATGTGAAAGTTACTATGAAAGAGGATACTAAGCCTGAAATTAAACCAGTATCTGCATCAGAACCAAAGAAAGAAATCAAAGAAGAAGCTCCAGCTCCTGATCTCGTGACTGAGGTTAAGGCAGATGAATCTTCTGAAATTATCGAGGGTGATATTGTTGGAGAAGAAATTGATGATCCGTTTGAGGGAATAGAGGAGGATGGTGAAAATCCTCTCAAAGATTTTTTGAAAAATGCAAATATTGATGCGAAAAGAATTGTTGGATGCGCAGTTGCATTTGTAGTGATAATCATTGTGGTTATTGGTCTTATATTTGGAGGTAAGGTGTTATTTAACTATTTATCTACTGATAGACCAGAGAAAATTCAAAAGGAAGAAGTGGTGGTAGAAGAAGTTGTTGAAAAAGAAGAGGTTGTAAAGGAAGAAGTAGTGGTGAAAAAAGTTGAAAAAGAGGAGGTTGTTAAAAAATTAGTGGAAGAGTTGTCTAAAGAAGACACGGTCGTGTCTTCGTGGGTAGACCCTAGTCTTTATGCTGGGATTAAATTTGGAGAGGAGGCTGCTGTAGAAGTTATTCCAGGAATTCCAGTAATTGAAACTCCAGAGAGTGATATCGTTTCGAGTGTTGAAGATACTGCGAGATATGTTGCTATTCTTGGACGAATTAAAAATCTTTATGAGGCGGATATCCAGGATATGCTTGATGCATCAACTGATAGAAATAGAACGCTCTCTGAGATGTTGTCAGAAATGAAAACTGTTCACAAAGATGCATTGACTGCATTGTCAGCTGTAGAGATTCGCAAAGTGGAAATCCAAACAGAGTTTGATGAAATTACAGCTGAAAAACAATTAAAAGAGGATTCATATTTTAATAGTCTTACGGTTCATGATTCAACGAAAGCGGATCAAGATCTGCAGAGTTTTATTATTCTCGCTAGAGATAGTGTGGATCTACGTGCTCGTTACCGTGCTCTTGATAAGATTGAGGACTTCCTTGGTCGTTATTCTGATGTTTTGGAAAAGCGCATTCGTGATGTGGAATTCAATCGTGAAGCTCTCATAAAAGGCGTAAAAGTTATTGATATAGAGGGCTCGAATATTGAGCTGATTATCCCTGAGTCTGCTCTGTAAGTTACACTTCAAGATCCGAATGAAGAACTTACAGATTGTAAAGATCAGTCTTTCTTGATATATTTTGCCTCCATTCTAGAAACCTAAAACTTACTATGAATGTTATAGATAAAATATCGAAAACCGACAACACCTTTGATCTGGAGCGGCTTAAAAAAGCCATAAATTTCATAGGAGGTGAAGAAGTTATATGTGTGCAGCATCTCAAATTGATGTTGTCTTTACACCCAGATGAGTTGTCTATACTTGTTTATATTCTTCATGAATATGTTGTTAATGAAGGAGTATCGCTGAGGAAGGTTGAGAAAAATTTTGGACATGAAATCGCTGAAGTTATTGCAAATATTAATATTGTTTTTAACTTGCAGGTGAGTAAAAATGCCCAGCCTGAAGTTCTTCGTAAGATGTTTTTGACTCTTGCGAAAGATTTCCGAGTTGTAACAATTCTGCTTGTAAATAAATTGGCAGAACTTGAGCATGGGATTAAAAATAAAAGAGATGATCTTAAAAAAATGTGTCAGGCTGCGATGGATATTTATATTCCGATTGCTACACGTCTTGGTATTTACGAAATTAAAACTCGTATGGAAGATGTGTGTTTTGAAGTTCTTTACCCTGAGGATTGTGCGCGTATAAAATCTGAGCTTGAACAATACAATAAAGTTAGTAATGAATATATAGGTAAGGCAACGCAGGCTCTTCAAAAATTACTTGAGAAATCAGGGATTGATGCTGAAATATCTGGGCGTATGAAGCATCCATATTCTGTCTATAAAAAAATGCAGCGTAAGCAGAAAGATAATGTTTCGGATGTATTTGATATATTCGCTTTGCGAATTGTTTTGTCGGACTCGTTTGATGCTATTGGCGAAGAAGATATATCACAGTGTTATGGGGTGCTTGGGCTTATTCACGGTGCTTGGAAGCCGCTTGCTAGGCGTTTCAAAGACTATATTGCTGTGCCAAAAGTAAATGGCTATCGCAGTCTTCATACTACTGTGCTTGGGCTTACTCCAGACGTCCGTGATGAGCCAACAGAGGTGCAAATTCGTACTCGGATTATGCATCAGGAGGCGGAATTCGGTATTGCTTCGCATTGGTGGTACAAAGAATCTGGTTCGGAGGATATGGTTTCAGAGGTAGATGTAAATTCAAAAGATAAACGTGTTCGTGGTCAGATTGAATGGTTGAAAGGTCTTGCCGAGCTTCATCAAGAGATGGATGGAGGTGGAATGTCTGGTAGTGAATGTAACTTTGAACTTTTCTCAGATCAGATTTTTGTACTTACTCCAAATGGAGATGTCAAAGATCTCCCTAGGGGTGCTACTCCAATTGATTTTGCATATATGGTTCATACAGAAGTTGGAAATAGTTGTGTCCAGTCCAAAGTAAATGGATCTATTGTTCCGCTTGATTCTGAGCTTAAAAATGGAGATGTTGTTAATATTGTCACAAAAAAAGGAGCGGTACCAAATCGATATTGGTTGTCATTTGTGAAGACTCATGGTGCGAAATATCGTATCCGGAATTGGTTTCGTCAACAAGATCGTGAAAATAATTTACGAGTTGGAAGAGATCTTTTGAATAAAGAACTTACGAAGTTGAACAAACCTATGCTTGATCCAAGTCTTACTTTTCTTGCTAATTATGAAGGTAGGGAAATTACGTTCAAAGAGCGTGAGTTTATACTTGAATGTATAGGGAATGGCCATTTTTCAACTAAACAGGTGCTCAAGAAAACACTTCCTGAGGATGAGCTTTTGACTACCAAAAATATTCGGCCGGTGAAGGTTGTTCGTTTTAAGGAGACCGATAATGATGCCCTGAAGGGGGCGAAAATCATTATCTCTGGAGAGAAAGATATTCCTGTTGAATTTGCGGCATGTTGCTCTCCGAGTTTTGGTATGCCAATTGTTGGTTACGTTGGACGTGGGCAAAGTATTCGAGTGCATGACGCTGCTTGTGATGAGCTTTTGCAATTAGAGCAAGAGCGATTTGTAGAAGTTGAGTGGGCAGATACCGATGGATATTATGTAACTCTTGAAATCAAGACTGATGATACTCCAGGAGTTACCGCTAGTATGTGGGAACGTTTGAAGGCTTTCAATTTATCTGTAAAAGAGCTTTCAACTCTTGCTAAAGTTTCAGATGGACTTGTGAAGAAGCTTTATCTGAAAGTGAAAGATCTTGATGAATTACAAGATGTGATGACCAGGCTTGAAAATATCGATGGCGTTATTGAAATCCGTAAAGTTTCTTAAAATTGAATTGTGAATTAGTTCAGTAACGTTTTTTCTGATTTCAAATCTCTTGTTGTGAGTTGAGTTAGGAGTAGAGAATTTAATTGTTTTAATTCTTCGATGTTTTTTGCTGAAGTGGATATTTTTGCAATTTCTTCGAATTCAGCAGTTGCTATAAAATGGAGTAGTTTCAAAGTGTCCAGGGTTACTGAAGCGTACTGCATAGAATCTTTTGGTAGGCAATGCGTGCAATACATGTGCAGGGAGTCCTGAGTGATCCAGTTTTTGTCGTCGTTTCGCTTTTCTCTACATTCAAAACAATGTTTTAGGTTGGGGAGGGTTCCGCTCAACCCCAATAGTTTTACTTTGAATGCTTCTAAAATGAGTTGATTTGCTGTGTGGTGAATTATCATTGCAGACTTCACGACAAGTGAATAGAGTGAAAGATTTGGTTCGCCTTCTTCGATGGTTTTTTCTATGATTTCTGCCACCTGGGAAATATCTTGAATCGATTGTAATTGTTTCTCTGCGGATTTTCTTTCCAATGGATAAAATGATGCTTTGAGGACTGCATTTTTCACCTTAAAGTATCCCGCAGAAGAAGTGTATAGCTCAAATTCGCATAGGTTTAGAGGGCTTAGTATTCGTTTGCTGTTTTGTAGTTTTCTGCTGCTTTGTGCACTTATCAAAACTTTTCCCAGTTCACGCGTAAATACTGAAAACAACTTCATGTTCTCCTTTTGATATGGGACTTCTTTTAGGATTAGTCCTTCTACTTTTTTGTTGCGCATTATTTTTTGACTGATAGGTATTTTTCGGTCGCAATCAGGCTACTTATCACGCCGACCAAGATACAACATACAAATTCAATTAACGCGAATTGGAATAATTCTACATTGAGTGAAAATGAGATCAGGTCTAGCTCGGTTGCTTGTAGAAATCCATAGAGTAGGGTGGTGCTTATGATAAATCCTATTATTCCATATGTCATTCCTTCGAATATAAATGGGCCGCGCAGCACTCCGAGTGGCGCTCCAACCAATTTCATTATTTTGAGTTCATCCCTTTTGTTGTAGATGCTGAGCGTTATTGCATTCGAAACTACGAGTATGCTCGCAATTATGAAAATTATCAGGGTTGATACTAGGATTTTTTTACTGCTATCTGTTAGTCGCAGAAGCTTGGCAACGATTTTCTGATTTGCTGAATTTTCTTCTAGGCTCAAAAATAGGCTTCTGTACTTGTTTGATTCTGCGAGACTGAGTATCTGATCATGTAAATTCGCACTCTTTGTAATGATGTTTATATTTGCTGGGAGTGGGTTTGTGATGCCGTATTTTGAGAATGGATCAGTTGTCAGAGGGTACTTGTTGAGAAGGTTTCTGAGTGCATCTTCTTTGGATGTGTAGACAACTTCTTTTACGCTTTCTACCGCTTTTATTTCATCTATGAATTGACTGATTTTTATGGGCTCCCTGCCTTCTTGTAAATACAAAATTATATCCACTTTTTTCTGTAGATCATCGAGTCCGGTTTGAGCTATCAGGTGTATTGAGAGGATTATGTTAAACGTAAAAAGTATCAGCGCGATTATTGCGATAGTTGCAGCTGATAGGAATTTGTTCCTCCAGAGGTTTGTGAGTGAGAATGTGAATATATTTCGCAGTCGCATTTTATTTTTCTTCGTTATTTGATTGAAGTTGATCTTTGATCTTGGAAGATTTGAATGTCTCTGGTTTGTAGGATTCTATCCTGACGATTTTTGTATTGAGTTTGTGATCTATTATTAGTTTGTTGAGAGTGTGTGTGAATACGAATTGATCGTAGCCGAGTGCTATTAGATCTGGTTTGTGTTTGACAACTACTTTGTGTTTGTCTTTTGCATTGCCTATAACTGCCTTGTCGATGGCTGGGTGTTTTTTGAGAATGCTCAGGCGTTCTTTTTCGTTGTGATCTGGCAGGTCGCCTTTGATTTTTTCTACGGTTTTGTCGCGTGCGATCACTACTATTAGATAGTCCCCGAGTTCTTTCGCTTTTTCTATTAGGTACTCATGTCCCGCGTGGAAATAGTCGAATGTCCCAAAAATCATTACTTTTTTCTGTGTTTTCATCGGTTGGACACTTAAAATTTATCTCGCAATAGTAAATTGACAGTTATGAATATCAAAAATATGACAACTCCTGTTATGACGATCCCTAAATCTAGTTTTTTGCTTGGGTTGGGGTTGATATTCAGTTTGATGCTTGATCCCAAATAAAACAACGCTGCAACAAGAAAAGGAATATCGCTAACTTTGTTTATAAGAAGGGTTATCTCTGTGTAGTAGCTGTTTACATACATCATTCCACTAAAAAAATGTATCAGCCCTGTCGCGAGCAAAAAGTAAAGAGAGACTATTTGTAGGTTCCGGGTGGTGTTCATTTATATGTTCTATCTTAATTTGCTAACGAGATTCTATATCATTCGGCGATTATATTGCAACAGACATGTGATTCTTGTAGGATTCGTTGTGTTTGGAATGTAGTTGGATTTGTTACTCAAACATTCACTAAAAAGAATTTCTTATACTTTTTCTTATATGAAACTCACGCCTGAACAAGTACGGCATATTGCGCAGTTGGCGCGGCTTAAGTTAAATGATGAAGAAGTTGAGAAGTTTTCTCATGAGTTAACTGATATTTTGGATTGGGTGGAGATGTTGAATGAAGTTGATACGGAAGGGCTAAATGGTGAAGAAGGTGTGCCTGAAACCTCTCAGGTGACGGGTCTTACGAATGTTCTTCGTGCGGACACCGTGGTTAAATGTGGAGTCGTGGGGTGTGATTGTGATGGTTGTGGAGGCGGTTGTGAGTGCGAGGAATGTTCTTGTGATAAAGAAAATTGTCGAGAGGAACTGCTGGAGTGCACGGAGCTGCCTGTTGAGAGAAAGCAAATAAAGGTGAAGCCTGTGCTTTGAGTATTGTTTTATTAATTTTATAATTTAACTCCCGGGAGTAAAGTTCTGGTATATGAAGAGGATATGTAAACATTTTGAGGAGGTATGATTAATTTCTTAAAAAATTATAATTTTGGAACTTGAGAATCTTACAATTAAGAGCATACATGACGCTTATAAGGCTGGAGAGTTTACGTGTGAGGATTTGGTGAGGGCTTATTTGGAAGAGGTGAGTGAGCACAATGGAGAATTAAATGCTTTTATAACGGTTGATGATGAAGGTGCGATTGAAAAGGCAAAGGAGATTGATAAAGAAATTGCGCAGAAATTGGAGGCGGGTGAGGAGTTACGGCTACTTGAAGGAATCCCGTATGGGGCGAAAGATATTTTTGCGACTAAGGGGCTTCGGACTACAAATGGTTCGAAAATTACCAAAAACATGGTGCCTCCGTACGATGCAACTTCGATAAGGAGGTTGAAAGAGGCTGGGGCGGTGTTACTTGGAAAGCAAAATTGTGATGAATTTGCATGTGGGGCATCAACTGAGCATTCGGCTTATGGTGTGACGAAAAATCCTTATGACACCGCGCGCGTAGCGGGCGGCTCTTCGGGTGGCGGCGCATGCGCCGTTGCGAAAAACATGGGTCTCTTTGCTACGGGGACAGATACAGGTGGTTCGATCCGGCAGCCGGCGAGTTTTTGTAATGTTGTTGGTCTCAAAGTTACCTATGGTCGAGTTTCTAGGTTTGGAGTGACTTCGATGGCGTCTTCTTATGATACTATCGGACATTTCTCATTGAGTGTGGAGGATAGTGCGCGGGTGCTCCAAGTGACCGCTGGAAGGGATGAAAATGACTCTACAACTCCTGATAGAGAGGTGCCTGATTATTTGGCGTCTTTGGATAAGGATGTGAAAGGGCTCAAAATTGGTGTGCCGAGAGAGTATTTTGATGAAGGGGTGGAGGATGAGACGAAGGAAAGGGTCAAAGAGCAAATTGGGAAATTGAAATCAATGGGAGCGATTGTGAAAGAAGTCAGTCTGCCAACGACGAAGTATGCGATGGCCGTTTATTACATCCTTACTCCTACTGAGCTCTCTGCGAATCTTGGACGTTTTGATGCTATTCGGTATGGCTCTGCGCCCAAAGAAAGTACAGAAGATCTGTATGATTACTATTGCTCCGCTCGGGAAGATGGATTCGGAGATGAGATCAAGCGTCGAATTATGATTGGGACTTATGTTTCATCCGCTGGTTACGTAGATGCATATTATAAAAAAGCTCAGAAAGTGCGTACTGTGATAATTCGTGAATTTGAGAAAATTTTTGAAGAAGTAGATGTGCTTATGGCTCCGGTTTCTCCTTTTACGGCATTTGAAATTGGTGAAAAATCAGATGATCCTGTGGCGATGTATATGGCTGATTCACTTGTAAATCCTGCGTCTTGTGCAGGGCTCTGTGCTATCAGTATTCCAAGTGGTTTTGATTCGGCTGGACTGCCTATCGGGACTCAAATAATAGCTCCTCAGTTCAGAGAGGATTTGTTATTTCAGGTGGGGAGTAAGATTGAGGATAGAGGTTAACAATGAGTGACCACTAATTTTTGTAATGCGAGCTCGAATTCTGTTTGGTCATTTACACTTACTCGGATTCGGCCTCCTTTGAATGCTTTTTCGATGTCGAGTAGGGCTGTGTAGATCTCTTTGAGGTCTTTTAATTGAAAATTCGCAGCTTGTTTCATACCATTCATAATTACGAATGGATGCTCTGGCACTGAGCGTTTGATATCCGCTTGCCCTAGACCTTTGTCCAGACAGTCTCGAATCTGTATAAGTATCCTGAATTGGCGAACTATCATATGGAAGAGCATTGGCATTTCTTCGTTGAATTGTTTCAATTCTTCCAAAATTTTCAGTGCAAGTTTTGCATTTTTTGCGGCGACTGCATCTGTGAGTTTAAATACGTTGTACGAGAGTTTTGGTACTGTGAGAGTGTCTATATCTTCGCGTCTTATAGCTTTGTGTAGGCGATTTAGGGAGAGCTTCTCGATTTCGTTTGATAGAGATTGCATACTGAGCCCTGCAATTTCTGTTAGATATTTGGCCTCTGAGAATCCAATTTGAGAATCCCGTTTCTGAACTTCTCGAATAATCCAATCATATAAGATATTTCCTTCCAGATTTGTAAATTCTTCTGTGCGGCAATTTTTGGTTATATATTTGTATAGAGATAGCCTTTTGTCTGGCATTTTGGTCTCTACAAAAAGTACGACTGTGAAGTCCGCGATTCGTTCTATGTATTCTAGGAATTCTTTTTGAATTTCAGATTTGTTTTCTAGAAATCCCCTGACTATGAGGAGTTTTTTATCGCTGAGAAATGGCGTTTGATTGGCTTGCTCATATATTTCTCTTGCTGTGAGGCGTTTCCCCTCGAGTTTTATGAGGTTTAGGTCTCCGTGTTTTTTGATAAATTCCTGCTCCCAGAGTGAAGCCTTCTGATTAATCAGATAGGTGTTTTCCCCAAAGAAAAGGATTATTGATTGCATGTTTTATCGTGATTTAAATGCGGAATATGATTTGTTGATGGTTGGTGCGTCATTACACAGGAAAATACCTCAAAAATCAAATGAATGTATGAAAAAAGGTACGGCCACAATCATCTTTGTTACCTAGCAACCCTTTCCCATTTTAGATCGGTTTCGTCTTTGAGGCCTGGAGGGGTGTTGAGCATTACTCGGTTGTTGTAGCGGATAACTATGTTTCCGCCGTCCAGTGATGGAGTTCCAACAAAAGTACGTTTGTTTATCAGTGGCTCTAGGTCTCCGTAGACTGAACCGTGGATTACTAATTGTTTATTAGATGAGCCTTTATCTGTAGAATTTGTGCTTATAGTTTTGAATGCGCCGCCTTTGCCGTCATCTTTTTTCTTGGCGATGTATACACCGGCCAGCTGATTTACTTCTGGGTGTACGTAGATGTCGCCTTTGACTATAAATGCTAGTGAAGTTACCTCGTGATTAGCGCGTCCACTATCTTCTGGGTAGGAGATGTTTTGGAAGATCTTCAGATCTCCGTCTACGATAATTGTCATAGCTCCGCTGCCTGCAGGGAGTGCCATTGGTGCTGAAGTAGTTGGATTGCTTTCGTCATCACGGTCACCTAAGTAAAGGTGTCCGCCTTCGATCTTGTATACTTTTCCACGAGTTTGATTTTGGTCTACTAGTGATGCATTTGCTTGGAATTGTCGTAATCCTGGGCTTTCTGGGTCGAGTGTTGTGAGGTTTGTGTGGTAGCCGCTAACTTCGTATCCTTGTAGGTAGTCAAAGTCTGTTTGTTCTTCGATAACATCTGGGGTCCAACCGCTGTCTACTTGGTCTTCTTCGTAGAACATTTCACATATAAATGATGAGAAGATGTGTGGTATCAAATTGTTGTTATCTAGATCATCACATCGTGAAGCTGTCAGGTCTCCGTGCACTCCGCCTCCAAATATTCTTCCGACAGTTTCTGATAAAGTTTTTCTTATAAATACGAGTCCATCTGAGTTTCGAATATTGTCTTCTACCAGTTGAGCGAGGTTCGCTCCTGGATCTGCGAAGTCGTGGAATAGTACGTTTCCTGAATTTCTGGTTAATACGTAATTACAAGTTGTGTAGAGGGTTTCTACCGCTGAATCTACAACCGTGCCAGAGTTAGGAAGAGTAGCTTCCGCTGTATTGTGGAATGACTCGGTCATTGGCATGGTAGAATTTCTGTCGATACAGTTTTCGAAGAATTCATCTGTTTCCATAATTCCTTCGTATTCGAATTTAATAACTGTATCTGGATCCATATTTCGAATGGTAATTCCATCAGGATTGTCGATTCGACCTTCGAAACATAATTGTCCATCTTCGAGATAAGTTTCTTGTGTTGGTATAGGTGCGGCTGTAATTGTTGGTTCTTCTGAAAGCATAGGAGCTGCTGAGAATTCAGTTGAAGAGCTAGCGGTTGATTCAGCTGAAATTGTTATATCGGACTCTTCTATAAAGTCGGTACAATCTGGGAGTTGGATATCATGCCCTCCCCAAGTTGATAATTCGTTGTTCTTTTGTTCCTGGATCCAGTGAACACCGATTCCGTAGTACCAAGTGTCTATGCCTGGTTCTACTAATGGATTGCTATCTATATTTACTTTTCCATCAGCGTAATCGCCATAATGAGGAGCTGGCCAATATCCTTTTGGATCATTTGAATCACTCCAGATAATGTAGTTGTCTTTACTCTCTTTCCCATAGATTACAGCTCTACCGTTTTTTTGGTTCATTCCGATAGTATCCTTAATATTGATTTCTTCGATGTTTTCGTCACCGTTGTTTAAGTAGGTGATTTGGTAGTTAACGTCGTAACCTGAATCATTTGCAGTTTTACCTCCGGTTGGATGGACCCATCCGAATTTCTTGAGTTCTGGACCGAGTGGAGGTGCAAGTGAGTTTTGGATATTGTCTCCACATGATGGGTATTCTGGATAATTAGTATCCGCTACGAATATAGTTACAGGATCAAGCATTTCTTTGACTGCATTTCCGGTTCCGTCAATTACGTAGTAGTAGATTTCTTTTGAAGTTGTTTCTAGTGTTGTATTTGCGAAGCTTGCTGCATCGCCATCTATTATACCTGGAGTTGAGCCATCTCCGGCACTGGTGCTGTTCCCTAGAAGGTCTCTTGTTATTGCATAAGCGGCTTCTCCATCATCTGCGAGTAGATCTATAAACATTACATTTTTGACTCCTGCTGTGTTGTATAAGAATGGTCCATTGTAATAATCCGAGCTTGATTCGATCAAGGTTGCTCGAGGTGCAATTATTTTCAAATATCCAGTGGCGTCGACGAGAGTTTTTGGAGTAGGGCGTGTGATATCTAGTCCTGGACAGCTGCTTCCGCCGCCTCCTGGGCCATCACCATGTCCGCCTCCTGGAACACTGCCACTATCTGTAGGTCCACCTGGATCAGTTGTTTCTCCTGGAGGGCCTTCTTCAGGGGGGTCAGGATCTTCTGTTGGTGGTATTATTGGTGGCTCTGAGAATTTAATCTCTGCATGACAAGCTCTTCTATCTACAGTTTCTTCTACAACTACATTGTCACCGTATCCTCCATAATAAAGTACGGTCTTGGATTGTGTATTAAGTAGGTTCGGTATGATAGGGTCTCCGAGAGCATCATATGACTGGAATCCTCCAGGTCCTGTGTAATCAAAGCTTGCACCGTTGTTTTCTGCCCAGTGTCCTGGTTTGGTTGAAATTGTGATTTTTACAGGGAAGCTGGTTGGATTTGATGTGCTTGTGATGCTTAAGTCCTGACAACGCCCTCCTCCGCTAGGTGGGCCTGTAGGTGGTTCTTCCGGTTCTTCTGGAGTTTCACAAGTTGCGCTACATACGGTTCCGTCCAAAATTCCGTCGTCACATTCTTCTGATTCGTCTAAAATTCCGTCTCCGCAGTATCCGAATGCTCGTGAGTTTTCACAAACTGTGCTTTCGAGAACAAATGCGGCCAGAGCGTAGTCTGGATTGGTGATTCCTGAAACATTTACTTCTACCGAATCATCGCTTGAGACTGGGTCGATTGTTACTTCGCTGGTCCCATCTCCAGTTAGAGTTACATCAGTTGGAGCTGAGATAACTGTGATTGTCACTGAAGTGTCTTTTGTGTCCTGACAAGCCGCTAGGGTAGTTGGGTCTTCACAAACTAGTAGTGTGAGTGGGTCTCCTTCCCAAGTGCTTTCACCGCTTATATTTAAGGTTGCATCAAATGAACTGGTTGAGTCTGCTATGTAGATGTCAGCTGGCTCTGTCAAAAGTTCGAGCTCAGTACAAATCCCTTCTTCTGGTGGTTCTTCTAATTCACAAGTTGAAGTACATTCCGGTGGAGCAGCTGGATCGTTTGGATCACATTCTTCGTCATTGTTTACAATTCCGTCTCCACAATATTCAAATCCTGAATTGTCTTCACAGAGATCTTCGCCTGTTACAAATGCTGCGATTGTATTTGTAGGGTCGAGTACGTTTGTCACAGTTGCTGTTACTTGGTCTCCGTCAATCACAGGGTCTACAGTTACATTATTTGAGCCTTCGCCTGCAACAGTTGAAC
>JABINC010000033.1 GCA_018697675.1 Candidatus Peregrinibacteria bacterium | reverse complement strand
GGATGCCATCGACCGCACCGCATTCCTCAAGGACGCCACTACCAGAAGTGCAATTTATGCCAAGACTGATCCTTACCGTGGAATGGTTTCAGCCGTTCCTGTAAACCTAACTGTCAGTGGTTTGAAACCGGTATTCACTGGAAACAAATCGAAGACCCCCGCCCCTGTGAAGGCGGTACCTATGCAGACTTTGAAAAAAGCAAAGGTGTCAGTTACAAATAATGCCTCAGAAATTTACAAAGCTGTACCTGCAACAACCACTTTATCCAAAGCAGAAATTACCAGAATATTTAAAGCCGCAGGCACCCAGGCAAAGAATGAATACATCAAAAAATTCGGACGCTTATCTTATTACCTCAAACCTAATGACCGTAAAACTTGGATATCAACAAGACAAGTTGAAATTTTCCAGAAGAATCTCGAGAAGAGACGGGCTGCGGAGGCAGCACTCGATCATTACACTAAATACAAAGTTAGCTTAAATTCTGCATTGAAGTCACAAATGTCCAAGAATCCTCAAACGCAACGAAATGGAAGGTGGGTATCTGCAAATGAGCAGGAAGTGCTTAAGTATTTAAACCCTTCGAATTACAAGGAGGATGTTTATAAATATCAATTTTTGGATTTATCTGCATCTGCTGGCATCAAAGAAACTGAAATGACAGACTTCTTGAAAGGCAAAGGTATCTTATCATCTTATGCAGCCGCATATTTAAGGGCTGCTAAGGAACATAGTGTTAGTGAGGTTTACTTGGCCGCTCATTCAGCCTTAGAAACCGGGAACGGGACAAGCGTCCTGGCCCGTGGGGTAAAGGTAAATGGGGTCACTGTTTATAACATGTATGGTATTGGAGCGTATGATGGCGATGCTATAAATAGTGGTGCTAATTATGCGTATAAGATGGGATGGGACTCTCCAGAAAAGGCTATAACCGGTGGAGCTAAATGGATATCAGAACGATATATTAACAATGCTAATTACCAACAAAATACCCTATACTCAATGAGGTGGAATCCGAGCTCTCCAGGACATCATCAATATGCAACTGATATAGGGTGGGCCGTTAAGCAAACTCATGCTATAAAGAAGATGTACGATGGTTTTAGCAACCCAATATTAAAGTTTGATATCCTAAAATACAGCTGATTATGAATAAAATAATTCATCAAGTTATAGCTATTTGTTCCTTTTTAGTACTCTCTGGGTGTGCTGTAAGCAGTTCTGTAGCTGGCATTTCTACAGTAAACTCATCTGAGTTCAAATTAACTGATGGAAAAGTCAATTTAGTATTAGACTCTCCTTACTCTGAGTTTTTACTACAAGGATTGGATGAAATACACAGTGAATATGTGGGGGAAACTTATAACGAGACCTTCATGTATAAAACCTACCTACATTCGTATGATGGCTTTGACTTGTACACCTCGAATGCTAACTATAATCTGAAGGGCCGTAGTTTTGATGAGTACTACATCTCTCAAATCACTTCAAAGAGCCCCGATTTCTATTCTTCGCGTGGAATTACTGCAGGTTCCACTGTTGACAAAGTAATGGATGCTTATGGGAATACAAATATATTAGAAAAAGAGGGCGACTCCTTCGTAAGTTATGATTACGAAGATATGAAGATGTCTTATTTCTTGGACGCAAATGATGTGGTTGAAGAAATTGTTTTTAGAACTATGTAAAACTTATTCTAAATATGAAAAGACACTTACCAACCATAACAATTGTATTATCTCTCCTATTACTCACTTCTTGTGCTTCTACGGCATCGGTTTTTGTGCCTGATATCCCGGAAGACTGGGAGTATTCTGAATGCCCAAATGACTGGAGTGAAGATCTGGCTAAGTGTAATCTTAGTCTTCCTACTAAATTCCCCCTGGAGGCAGCTGCAGACGACTTAGATTATGTATTCACCAGTTTTTATGATGACAATGGCAACATAGCAACTTTGTTTATAGAACATGTTTATTATGGTGATCAGTTCACAGTTGACGAGTTACTATTGTGCCAACATATGAACACAGAGGCATGCGACATATCGGTAAGATATGAAGCTTCTCTCCCTGATTATTCTATATCAGCTTTTATCCTTTCTAATAAACCTGATTCTTATTCTTATTATCTGGACACTGGCAGTGACTTATTCCTCGCAAGAACAGAAGCTTCAGCTGAAACAATCCATCTAATTGATACTTCGCTATTGAATGGAAGGGTAACTAAATCTGTGGAATAAGCTTTCTTACTATGCTAAGATGCTTTGCGTACGGTGTTTCTGAGAATTTGATCATGCGAAAACAAAAAATTAAAAATAGTTTGGGGAATAAACGCGGAGTTTCGATGATAGAGAAGCGGCGTAAACGTGGCTTCTGATGAGATCTCTATTTTTGATGTAGTTGCGGATGATGATGACGGTGGTGGAGCATTTAGGTAAAGACTAGTCTGGCAGGGCTTTTTCTGCTAAAATAAAAGGAATATTTTGTATCTCTTTTTCATGTTTGGAGGATCAAAAAATGCGATGTGGAAAAATAAAAAGTTGGCGGCGGTTGTCAGTATATTGCTGATAAGTGTGATATGTGGGATTTTGAGTTATTTCCATGTGCTAAATGCTTGGCAAAACAAGCTGACAAATAGCTTATTTGAGCCAACTGAGGTCAGTAGCGAAATTGTGATTGTGGGACTAGATGATGAAGTTGTAAATGCTTCAGATATGGATGTGAGAAACAATCGGGACCTGGCGGAAGTTTTTGAAAATCTTGCGAAGTTGGGCCCAAAAGTTGTGGCGGTGGATTATTTTTTCCTAGAAGAAAGTGATGGGGCGGCGGCCAAAGAAATAAAAGATATTTTCCAAATGGTAATTGATCGAGATCTTGGCAAAAGAGAAATTGGAAATGCCTTTTTGCCTTATATAAAAGCTCCTCATGGGAATGATGTGGCTCTGAAAAATGCCTTCTCTGAGATAGATGAATTATTTTTTGCGAGTTATCCGGAGGCGGTTGAGCAAATTGAAAATGGGAGCGCCGGGGATATGCCAGTTCTGGGATCGCTAGATACTTTCACCAAAGGAAATGGGGATGAAGTTAATGTTGCTGTGGAAATTGATCCGCAAGATAGCGTTGTGAGGAAGTACTACACTCAGCTTAAGACTGGAGATGGGGATACGTTGAAAAGTCTGGCTTTTAAGGTTGCCGAAACTGTTGGAAGTCCATATGTTAAAGAGATTCCTCTGATTGATGCTAATGGGCGGATGCACATAAATTATTTTGGGATGCCTGGATCTTTTAAGCAAATCTCTGCTTATGATCTGTATAAAAATGATGTGAAGCGTTCTGAGATTGAGGGTAAGATTGTGCTTTTTGGGCCTACAAGTAGGGCTTTTAATGATTTCGAACATACTCCAATTGCGCCGAAAGAACAGATGATGGGAGTGGAGATTCATGCGAATGCGTTGCAGACGATTTTGGAGGGGCGGTTTTTGCAGGATGTAGGGACTGTGGCGAAGATTGGGATTATTGTGATGATGTCGGGGATTGCGTGCAGCGCGTTTATGTTTTTGTCGATACGAAGTTCGTTGGCGGTTCTTGTGCTGCTTGGACTTGGGTACATGTTTGGGAATAAGGTGGCGTTTGAACGAGGGGTGATACTTGACCAAATTTATCCGTATCTTGCGCTGGGAGTGTCTTTGGTAACGGTTTATATTTATAAATATTTCACAGAATCCAAGGAAAAGACGTTCATAGCTGATGCGTTTGGGTCTTATGTTAGCCCGGATGTGCTCAAAGAAATTATCAAGGACCCAAGCAAGCTTAAGCTAGGTGGTGAAGAAAAAATTGTCACCGTGCTGTTTTCAGATATTAAGGATTTCACAAGTATTTCAGAAAAAATGAGTGCTCATGGACTCGTGACCCTTTTGAATGAGTATTTTTCGGAAATGTCAGAAGTAATCATTCGGAATGGAGGGACTGTAGATAAGTTCGAAGGAGATGCCATAATGGCGGTGTTCGGAGCTCCTCTGCATGAACCAAATCATGCGGCCCTAGCCTGCCGCACAGCCCTGGAAATGCAGCGAAAACTTGCTGAACTACGAAGCAGACTTATAAGTGAAGGAAGGCCAGAACTCCACGCCAGAATTGGTGTAAATTCAGGCCCAGTTGTCGCCGGAAACATCGGATCAAGCGACCGATTTGACTACACAGTCATGGGAGACACCGTGAACCTCGGATCACGACTCGAAGGCGCAAACAAGATGTTTGGAACTACGATTTTGGTCGGACGAAACACATATGATGCAGTGCAAGCGAGCGAACATGCCGGAATGTTTAATTTCAAACCACTCGACAAAATTAAAGTCAAAGGAAAAGAAGCCGAAGTGGAGGTGTTTGGGCTGGAATAGATGCAGAGCCAGTCAATATGTTGTCCCAGGCGGTGGAACACTTTTTTTTGGCTAACACAAAACAAAATTAGCTATTTCGCAAATTCTTTTTTTGACAAACTTAGGATATTTCTTGCAAAACACCTCCTAAATAGTGTATTAATTAGGCAACAATTAGCCCCTCTCAATGAAGAAACCTTTTATGTCTTCAATCCGTTTTGTTCTCCCAAGCATATGTGTGCTTGTGATGTCTTTTTATATTCTGAACTATCTCCTGCTCCCTAACCATGCCAGTGCATTCATTGCCCCGACCTCACAGCTCATCACTGAGAAACAGCTTGAGGAACGGCATATAAACAAAGCTCCGATCGAGAAGGTCGAGTTTTTAAATATTGAGGATAGTCGTAGCCCCGGCTTGTCGGAGGCGCAAATCTC
>JABINC010000051.1 GCA_018697675.1 Candidatus Peregrinibacteria bacterium | reverse complement strand
TTGGGTCTAGATTGTGGGATTTCTCCTAATGCCATAAAATTATTCTTTAAGTTTTTTGAATTATTGAGGAAATACAAAAATTAGTCCCTCAGCTGGAGGTCCAGCAACAGGAGCTACTAACGTCATATCAGTCCCATCTCCTGGGAGGCCGCCACCAGTTATTTCAGTTGTATAGTCATCTCCTTCTAGATAAGATACCCAATCTCCACTTACAATACTTGTATCAAATGAGCCAGCGTAACCATCTCCAGATTTCCCGTGGTATACAAGGGCAAAATCTCCTTCGTCATCACAATCGAGGCTTGCTGTGACAGTTAAAGGGACGTCAACAGGTACAATAAAACGAACATAAATTGCTGTAAAACCATCTGCAGGCACATCTCCAATAAGGATTGGATGGCCAAAAATAGGTGAAGAAACTTGATTGTCAATAGTTACCCCCCAGTCAATCTCTCCTTCAACCTCACCCTCTTCATCTATCATTTCAGTAATAAAAAGATTACATTCATCTACAGGAAGTATTCCATCTACACCATCACAATTTTGATCGACCCCATCTCCTTCTGGGTCGGGAGCTCCAGGATAAATGAACGGGTCATTATCATCACAGTCACCTTCTTCCTCGGTGAAACCATCTTCATCTGCATCCTCCACTGGAACGGTATCATCATCGTCCATAGTGTCATCATCGTCTAGTACTGTATTGTCGTCATCACCTGAGTCATCGTCATCGATCCCATTTAGACATCCAGGGAGAAGAAGCCCAAGTGCCACTATTAAAAGCCTAAGATCTTTTATCCCCAAATTTCGTACATCTGGTAATCCAGGGACTGCTCCGAGCACAGATCTTATTAGGCCGTTTTTTGCAACTTCTGACATGATAAAATAATTAAGAGGTATGATTATACTAATCTTAAAACTTTTGTCAAAGTATTTTAGCCGCGGAGCTCATTCATGTATGCGATTTTTCTCTCAATCACTTCAGCGGTTCCAATGTCAGTTCGATAAAAGACAGGGCCCTGCACGCTATTTACCGCTCCGGCAGCTAGTCTTTCTGCAGATTCCAGAGTCTCTCCAATTCCTACGAACGCAATCGCACGAGAGCCACTCAAATACAGCCCATCCTCTTTTTTATCAACAGAGCCATAATAAATATTTACCTCATTAGGAGTTTCTCCAACTTCTATCTTATCGCCTTTGCAAGGATTGTCTGGATATCCATCAGGGACTACATATTTACAAACAGTAGCGCTGTTTTCGAACTCGACTTCCATTTCAGAAAGAGTTCCTTTGATTATTGCTATACACACATCTACGAAATCAGTTTTCAAAATTGGTAACAAATTCATAGCTTCCGGATCACCAAATCGGCAATTGTATTCAATCAAACTTACTCCTTTTTTTGTTGCGATAAATCCACCATACATAATTCCTTTAAATTCAGTCCCCGTTTCATCGCGAAGCGCTTCAAGTACAGCTTCATTCATGGCATGGGCAGTTGCAATATCTTCTTCACTCAAAAATGGCAACATATGATTGCTGTCAGAGTAGGTCCCCATTCCACCGGTATTTGGTCCAGTATCACCATCATAAGCGCGCTTGTGGTCTTGAACAGCCGGCATATGTGCCAGAGACACGCCATCAGCAAAGCTTATAAGTGAGAATTCTTGCCCGATAAGTTTTTCTTCAATAACAACTTGTCCACATCCTTCCAAGCATTCAACCGCGTACAGATACCCTTCTTCAATTCCTTCCAAATGATCTCCCACAACTTTCACGCCTTTCCCACCTTTCAAGCCATCGTATTTGACCACGAATTGACCATCCAGTTCCTCCATAAATTCGCGAATTCCTTCCACAGATGTAAAAACTTTGAATTGTGGATTCCCAGGGATGTCATGATTGGCGAGTAGCTCGCGCGTAAAGGATTTAGAAGATTCAAGTTTCGCAACAGCCTGAAGTGGTGCTACAGATCCGTATCCTTGCTCGAGCAATTTGTCGGCAAGTCCAGAATCTATAGGATCCTCAGGGCCAATAATTACAAAATCCGGATCGACGTGGAGTGCGTAGTTCAAAACTTCATCTTGATCCATGTAATCTCCAACTCGATAGTCTTCGCTCAACGATTCAATGCCAGGATTTAAGGCTTTCCCAAAAGCATATAGCTCAACTTCATGCGAACTGCGTTTAAGTGTTTCTGCGATAACGTGCTCACGTGCGCCGTTACCAATAAGCATCACTTTTTTCATCATACTTTATTGTAATTATTGATATTTTCCCCTTCAGGTAAGTTTTAATTGCCCCATTTCTTCCACCTTGCCTTCCGCTTTTTCACCACAGCGAATGTTTTCCATCTGGTTCAAAATTTCTTCTGTTACATCATCAGTTGGATATTTTTTATCCATACAAGCGGCACAGAGATCTTCAATTTCGGGATTTCCTTCGCGGCAAGCTTCTTTTAGATCCGCTAAATCTTGGTAGAACAAGCCATCGGCACCAATTTCTTTAGCAATTTGGTCTATAGTTTGGCCATTTGCTATGAATTCTTTTTTGGAAGGCATATCAACTCCGTATACACATGGGGAGATGAGCGGCGGCGCAGCCGACGCGACATAAATTTTCTTTGCCCCAGACCGTTTCACCATCTCAATTAGTAGTTTGATCGTGTTTCCTCGAACGATACTATCATCTACCAGAAGTACGCTTTTATCTTTGATTTCCAGAGGTAGAGTATTCAATTTTTGTTTAATAGATTTCTGACGCATGTGTTGTCCAGGCATTATAAAAGTTCGTCCAATATAACGATTTTTAACAATTCCCTCTCTGTATTTCACTCCCAAATTATGAGCTAAAGTCAACGCCGCCGACCTTGAGCTGTCTGGGATTGGTATCACTACATCTATCTCTATTTCAGCTTTTTTAACCTGTTTTGCTAGGGATTCCCCCATTCGGAGCCGGCTTTTGTAAACCGATACTTCGTCAATAATAGAATCAGGTCGAGCGAGATAAACATATTCAAAAATACATGGTCTGAAATGAATTTTTTCAACGCATTTTTTAGCATGAGCTCTGCGTCTAGAATCAACAAATATAACTTCTCCAGGGTGAAGATCACGAATCAATTCATATCCCAAAGTGTCAAATGGCACGGACTCAGACGAGAACATATATTCAGTTTCAAGATTGGCCTCTCTTTTTCCAAAAACGAGAGGACGGATCCCCGAAGGATCGCGAAAAGCAATCATCCCTTGCCCAGCAATATAGGCAATTGCGGCAAATCCACCTTTCACGCGTTTGAAAACAGCTTCCATAGCTTTGAACACATCCTCGGCTTCCAATTTCTTTTTTCGAAGTTTCAAAATCTCGTCAGCAATTACATTTAGTAGTAGTTCGGAATCAGAATTTGTCATTATAGAGCGCATATTCTCCTCTTCGACCTGCTTAGTTAATTCAGAAGCATTAGTTAAATTCCCATTATGAACTAGTGAAATCCCAAATGGTGAGTTTACAAAAAATGGTTGAGCTTCTTCTTCAGTAAAAAATCCAGCAGTTGGATAGCGCACGTGCCCAATTCCAATATTACCTACAAGTCGTGCTACATTCCGTTCTTTAAAAACTTCACGTGCAAGTCCATTACCTTTTTTAACATGGAATCGATGGCCATCATATGTAGTTACTCCAGCAGCATCTTGCCCTCTATGCTGCAAGGTGAGCATTCCATCATATAATTCTGAAACAACATGATTATTGGCGACAATACCTAGGATTCCACACATGATTTTTTAATTAAAAAGTAGTAGAAAAACTAAAGATCCTTCTCTTTTGTGAGCCTTTCACAGGCAATCACAGTATTTTCCATAAGGCATGCCACTGTCATTGGACCACAGCCACCTGGTACCGGAGTTATATAGCTAGCTTTTGCAGCAACTTCATCAAAGTCCACGTCTCCACAGAGCTTGCCATCGACTCTATTGCACCCTATATCAACAACGATAGCTCCATCTTTCACCATGTCCGCCGTTATTAGCCCCGCCTTTCCAACTCCAACTATAAGTAAATCAGCATTCAAAGTGTTTTTTTTCAAATCTTTGGTTTTGATATGGCAGGTTGTCACAGTAGCTTGGCGATTCAAGAGCATTGTGCTCATAGGTTTCCCAACAATATTACTGGCTCCTACAACAGTCGCATCCATCCCAGCTACATCAATCCCGTATTCATCGAGCATTTTAATCACTCCCATCGGAGTACATGGAGCAAGCTCCTCAAAGTCTGTAGATAGGAACATCTTACCTAAATTGTAAGCATGGAAACCATCGACATCTTTTTTCGGGTCTATAGCTTTTATAACTTCAGGGGTGTAAATATGATCGGGTAGGGGGAGTTGCACTAATATTCCATGCATATCCTTTCTCTTATTCAATTCTTCTACGACTTCAATTAGTTTTTCATGTTTTGTAGACTCAGGAAGATCTATCTGCTCCCACTCAATACCTGTAAATTCACAGGCTTTACGCTTTTGCTTAATGTAAGACAAAGAGGCGGGATTATCTCCTACCATCACAACAGCTATTTTCGGTGAAATACCATCGCTCTTGAGTTGCTCGACATCCTCTTTGACCTCAGAGAGTACTTTTTGTGAGACCAATTTTCCGTCGAGTAATTTCATTTAGAGAGGGGTGAAATTAAAAAAAGAAAAGGCGATTAACGCAACAGGATATTATCCTAAGCTTGGGTCATTCGCAACCAGAATATCCCAGAATTTTTGCTTTGTTACTTCATAATCTTCCGCACGAAGTGCACGCTTCCATCCATACCTGTCTGCAAGCATCTCTAGAGTTTCAGCAGCTTTATTGAGAAGGTCTTCATTGGATTCATGTAGGTGATCTTTTTCGACTGAGCATACCTTGCGTTCTCCGCGCATCAAAATACATAATTCTGGTGCAATAAATTTCGAATTCAAATTTTCTAACCAATCTAGATCAGCTCCCTTGGTGTATCCCCAGCAAATTCCGGTCCCAGCATAGTCTTCTGCAACCACATAATCATTTTCTTCGAGCAGTTTTTTTAATTCAGGCTGAAATTGAAAACGGTTTAGGGCATACCATACCTGGAGCTCTTCTTCGCTAATAGTTTGCTCGATACCAGATCTCAAAGTTTTGTTCAAAAAAGGGCCGCTTGGATCAATATCATACACAGGATATTTCAAATAAACGGCTTTTTTGCCGAGGCCATTTAGGCGTTCGACAATATGCTTAGCATGCCACGATTTCCCGATATTATTTACCCCATATATTGCGATGAACTTACCCATTGAAACGATTTAAGTATAAACTTTTTGTACAACTTACTGACCCCCAGTACTTCCGAAACCTCCACGACTTTCGCTCTTCATTTCTTCAACCTCTTCCCATTCCATTTTATCAATTCTAACAAAAACTCCCTGCGCAATTTTATCTCCTCTCTGAATATCTTGGACTTCCTCTGTGAAATTATAAACCTGGATCTTAACTTCATCTTCCGGACCACAATAATCTAGATCTACAATCCCGATTCCATGAGGCTGCATAACACCTTTTTTGCGGGGAGTGGAGCTCCGCGACGCCAACATCAACATGTATCCCTCTGGCACCTCTACAACTACATTTGCAGGTACAAGTTCGATAGCTCCGCTGTGGACTCGTATATCCTCACGTGCAATCAGATCAAATCCAACAGACCCATGAGTTTCATAGATCGGCAAAGGAAGTTCCTTGTCTATGCGTTTTATGCGTACTTTCATGAACTAAAAATTATTTAAAAAATCTATAAAAAAGATCAATCTTAATATAGGCAATTATTCACACAAATCAACCGTAATTTTTCACTTAGATTTTAGGTATTTCGATTTATTGAATGGCGAATTTTTCATATGCAATCGAATTGCCTGACTAGACATCTGTACTCCAAGCAGTACGACGGCTATAGCAGCGAGCCAAAGAGCAGGGTAGGCCTCATACATAAGGAAAAAATCATAAGCTCCATGCAGCATGGTCGCAATTAAAATTCCAGAAAACAAAAAGGCACGCCGATCTTTTCCAGACGCAAATCGAGCTTTCCCTATAAAATATCCCATCATAATACCAAAAACTGCATGAGCTGGGATTGCCATAAACATTCTTAAGATTGCCACCTCAAACCCTCCTTCAACCACATATTTTATATTTTCAAAAGTTGCAAACCCCATCCCCACCATCACCGAATAAACTATCCCATCAAATGGTTCATCAAAAGACTTTTCATTATAAGCAGTCCGCCGAATAAAATAATATTTGCAGAGCTCTTCTGTGAGTGCGATAACCACAAATGTATACAAGAGAAGAAACAAAAGGTCATTCTGAATAGGTACAATAAACTGAAAAGCAGCACTTTCTATGATAATAGCTGGAATAATACTGAATCCTCCCCATAAAAAACATTTCAAAAGAAGTTTTCGAGGTTCCTTATCAAATCTATCTCGCATGTAAATATACATCGCAATCGCAATTCCTGGTCCAATCGTCAATGCTATAAGCATAAATATGTCCATATTTCGTATCAATTAAATCCTCCGGCATTCTAACTCTTAAGTTATAAGAATAAAAGGTTTGAAAATTCAAGCATTTGCCAGTAGAATCTAGCTCGTTAGCGATGAGCTTAGCGAATCGCAAGGCCTGCAATCAGGCAGGCCATAAACAAGAGTTATACCTATTGGCGAGGTGGCGGAGTGGCTACGCAGCAGTTTGCAAAACTGTACCACACGGGTTCGAGTCCCGTCCTCGCCTCCAAGAGGTGAGCCAACGAGTGCCTTGAAAATGAGACGACCGACAGACGAGGAGTCTCATTGTCAAGAGCGCGAGTGATGAGACTCTGAAAGTCCCTGATACGAACCTCTGGAAATACACAAAAAGAAAGTCGAAAATTTGCCCAGGTGGCGGAATTGGTAGACGCGCGGGACT
>JABINC010000058.1 GCA_018697675.1 Candidatus Peregrinibacteria bacterium | reverse complement strand
TGTATCTTCTTCCTGAACTCTATAAATAACTTCTGCCATCTCTCCACGTGCAATTGATTTGTCCAGATCTGAGATCGAAGTTGGGATAGCTTTTCGCTCTGCTAATGGCTCCACAAAAGTTCGATACCATGGATCGCTTTTGTCTGTGTCACTAGGATCAATATCAAATGCATTTGCGACTATTTTGCTGGCTTCTGCAAAATTTATGTTAGCAGCTGGCTGAAAAGTTCCATCTGAATATCCTGACACGATACCTTCTTCCTCTGCATAACATACATATTTCGCGAACCATTCATCCTTCACATCTGAGAAACAATTTTTTCCGTCTTCTGTATCTGGATTGAATTCTGGGAGCGAACCAATAACTATTTTTAGGAATTCCGCTCTGTTTATCTTATTTTTCGATTTGAAAGTACCGTCTGGGTAGCCGTGAATTACTTCATTTCCTTTTAAATAATGAATAGCTGTTTCACTTGGATCCTCTGAATCGACATCCCCGAACACATCTATGTCTGCGGCATATGCGACTTGCACACATAGCAAAAAAATGATGACCGGTAGACTTAGCCATTTGAGTATTTTTTTCATTTTGAAGGTAATTAATGAATATTTTTTATTTCAAGGTCCAATTCTTAAAACGTCTTTTTTCCTAAAAGTTACAGCGCTCGGCAATAATCTACGCGAACTGTAAAGTCTTTCTGAAAGTGAAGCGATCTTCTATTTATAAAGAGCTGTTAGGTACCCTACTCCATATGGAGCTTCATATGAGATATCTTTCAATCTTATAGCGGTATCGGTAAGCGCTCCGAGAAGTGTTGAGATTGGGCGGAGCCCATGACAGAAAAACTCATCTTCATCGAATGAATCCATAAGTAGGAAATTTTCCACCATATCTCCTTTCAAATATTTCACTGCATGTGCGTCAAAATTTTTGGCATCTGGCTCATATCCCTGTGGTGCATCTTTTGTAACTGTGTGCGAGAGCTCACTGGCCGCTATAAAAACTATGTTCTCTTTGCATTCTTGAAAAACCTGCGAGAGAAGTTTCCCGAACTCGAAGTGCTTTTGCTTGGATTCCAGGGACATCGCGAGTGCCACAACTTTGAATTTTCGTTCACATGCGCGCTGCAGATAATAAAGTGGAATCAGCATTCCATAATCTAGGGCATTGTTGTCCTGCCCCATGACTTTTAAATTTTCGTTGTGAGCTGTATTTAGAATCCGCGTAGCAAGATCATTGTTTGAGGATGCTAGTACGCAGTCTTCCTCGCCGAATTCTGCCATAGACCCGAAGAATTCTTCCTCGGATGGCACCTGCACAGAGATCGAATCTGGCAGGATGTAAGCGCGCTGGCTCATAATGACCACCGTATCCGGCTCGGTAGCAGCTATCTCTATACAACTCGAAAGGACACTATTAATAGTTTGACTCATACCCTGAAGGCCTCCTTTTTCGCCTATCGAAGGGATCATCACAGGGGCGTGTGGACATATAAAAGCTGAAGTAAGCATAAAAGTTTGATTAAAACCTCATGCAGTTTACTACACTTTTTTCACAACCATCAATGTAATATCGTCGGCTTGTTCGGTAGAGCCCATGAAGGCCTCGAGATCTGTGATGATTTTTTCGCGGATTTTTTCTGCCGGCAAGTCTGCGTGAGCTGCAGTGTCCATGAGGATTCTTCGAAGTCGGCCCATGCCGTATTGTTCCTTTTTCTTGCCCCATGCTTCTGGAATCCCGTCAGAGTAAATGATTATTGTATCACCTTTATTTAGATCGATTGGATGTTTTTTTAGAAGTTTCGAACAATCTGGGACCATTCCCAGTGCTATTCCTCCACTTTCTAGCTCAGTTATGGCTTTCTTTTTAGAATTGTAATGAAGGATTTTTTCGTGACCTGCTGATACGTAGTCCATCTTTTTGGTCTTACCATTCCAACTCAGCATGGCGAGGGTGATGAACATGTTCGCCTGAGATTTTGCTTGCAAAATTGCGTTAGTTTTCACCATGATCTGCATGATTTCTTTCAGGTGTGAATATGCATAGATAATTGCATTTGCAACGGAAACAAGCAGACCTGCTGGGACTCCGTGCCCCGTAACATCGCCCAAATACATCAATGTCTTGTCCTCATCAAGTTTTATAAAATCATAACAATCGCCACCGATTTCGGCTGCCGGATTTACACTGGCCGCTATGTCCAATCCTTCTATCTCAGGTATTTCTTTTGGAATAAGCGACTCCTGAATGGTCTTTGCGATTTCCAACTCTTTTGCGACTCTTTCTTTGTAAACAAGTGCTTTTGTGCTCTTTTTGAGATCCGCGGCCATCCTATTAAACGCATTTGAAAGAAGTCCCAATTCATCCTGTGAATGAATATGCACTCGATGATCAAAATGCCCCTCTGCAATTTCAGCCGCCCCGGCCGTGAGAGATTTGATAGGCCTTGTAGCCTTTTGCCCAATTATGATTGCAAGAAATATTCCAAGGACAATCCCAACAAGTAGAAGAAGCCCTATCTGTCTGTATGTCTTAGCAATTCGCGCATCAAGCAGATCATAACTAACCTGATACAGCACCGCATATTTCTGACTCACCGGTTGCACCATCGTTCCGACT
>JABINC010000048.1 GCA_018697675.1 Candidatus Peregrinibacteria bacterium | reverse complement strand
TTTTAGATAGTGATCAAAAAAGCAATTATACCCGTAGCAGGTCTAGCAAGTCGTTTTTTACCTGCTTCCAAAGTCATTCCAAAAACTATGTTTCCAATAATTGATAAACCAATTATTCAATTTTTGGTAGAAGAAGCTGTAGAAGCTGGCATAGAAGAAATTGCTATCATATTGAGTCCAAGGCAAGACATAGTCAAAAATCACTTCAAAGAAGATGAGTTTTTAGAACAGGAACTTCGAAGTCGAGGAAAAACACTAGAAGCAGAAACCGTTCATTCAACTACACACCTAGCAAAAATCCACTTTTTTACACAAGAACATCCATTGGGAGATGGACATGCCCTGCTCCAAGCAGAGAGTTTTTTGGATGAAAATGAAGCATGCTTGGTGCTTTTTGGTGACGAATTAATAGGAACATCTCATGAAAGAAATGCCTCTGCACAATTAATCAAATATTATAATGACGTACAAACCCCAATAATAGGGGTTCATGAAGTATCAGAAGAAGAAGTACACAGATATGGAATCGTAGGACTGAACGAAGAAACTGAAATAAATTCTTTGGTTGAAAAGCCCTCACCCGGTGACGCTCCATCAAATCTTGCAATAATAGGTAAATACATCATTAATTCCGAAGTACTACGTTGTATAAAAGAAAGTAGTTCAGGAACTACAGATAAAGAACTTCGATTAATAGATGGTCTAAAAACCTATCTTGAGAGCAAAAATATACATGCACTTACACTTGACGGACAGCGGTTTGATACGGGGAATAAACTAGGACTCATTAAAGCAAATATCTACTTTGGGCTTAAGGATAAGGATATAACGGATTCTTTAAAAAACTTCCTCAGGACCGTTGAAAAATAAGGCGCGAAATGTTATAATAACTGGATAACAAAAATAAAATCCAACTGTTATGACAATCCTGACTAATGACCTCATAGAGGAAGCCGACAAAAAGAAACTCAATGGTGAACATGGTGAAGCCATAGAGATCTGCGAAAAAATTCTTCACCAGGACCTTGAATGTGTAGAAGCATATGAGGAAATTGGCGACAATTATTTGAGTCTCCGAAAGTTTGAGAAAGCAATGAAAGCTCTAAATAGAGCAATCAACCTAGATCCAAGCAGTCCAAATGGACATTACTTACTTGGGTTCACTCATTCCGCACTCTCAAATTGGCATATCTCGGTAGATCACCTAGAAACCGCCGATTACCTACAACCAAATCATCCAGAAATTCTCCGATGCCTGGGCTGGTCAGTTTTTCATGCGGGAAATAGAAAAAAAGGATTAATCCTATTGGAAAGGGCCTTAACCCTTTCTCCAGATGATTCATTAGTATTATGCGACCTAGCAATCTGTTATTTAAATGACAAGGATTTTGAGAGATCTATCCAACTTCTAAGAGAAGCTTTAACGATAGACTCAAACAGTGAAAAAATCAAAGAATGTCTAAAAACAGCACTGTTTTTCAAATCAGAATACGAAAAGATCGACAAAGACAAAAAATAAAAAGCAAAGCGTAGTGGTTCTATAGAACCCAAAAAGACCCCTTCAAAATAAAGGGGTTTTTTTGAATCCACATATTCTTTTTATAAGCCGAGTTCTGTCCCTCCGCCAAGGCGGAGGTCATGATCATCTATCTTCTTCCAATATTACCATTGAAATGTAGCAGTGGGCAGCCTGGTGGACATATGTTTCCAATTCCCAGATCTCCCATCCCACTTTGCAGCACATAGGGTTTACCACCCCCCATAAAATGGGGGTCCCTACTTAAATAGGGCTTTTCACCTTTCTCCAACACAACAGCCGGATAGTATAGTCTCTGTGGCACTAGCCCGTACCCACTTTTTGGATATATAGTAGGCAGACGGATGTTATCCGCTATGTTACATAAACGCTGCTCGGACTTTCCTCCCTCGTCAAAAAAGACAAAGGCGATCATGTAAAAGAACACGTGGACCCAGATTGTAATACAAAAAGACGAGATTGGCAACTACATCTTGATTTTTAAAGGCTCCACATCAACTCCTCCATCCACAACTGTAGCCCCATCTACATCAACATCATATTCTCCAGACATACTATCCAAAGGTGCAACATCAGACAGTCCTGCCTCTTCAAGAATTTTTAAAACAACCTGTGCCACCCCACGCCTATCACCATCAGTGTCTCCCAACTTCTCCAATTGCCCGGCATCACTCAATTCAATCAATTCCATAACTCTCTCACCAGAACGAATAGCTCGCTGCAAATCAGCTTCAACAGAAATACCAAGACTTCTTCTAACTTCCATAGAAATTTGGCCAATCAATCCTCCTATCCTTTCATTACGCTCCACAAAAGACCGCTGACTACCAAGCTCAAAAGGTATTCGTCCTTGCAAAACCCTTCTCACTAAAACTCCAAGTCGAGAAGCTATATCAAATAGTTCGACCGGAGGCCTATTACTACTACAAGAAGACCAAAAATCAAAATATCTACCATCATCAATTCGAGATAGATAAACAGCTCGAGGAGGCAGACTATGCCCTTTTTCAGGAAAAACCATCGCCTTAAATTTTGCTGGACAATCAGGAGAGCTCAGTACATCTGTATAATGATAAACTCTATGCACACCGAGTGCACTATCACTACGTATATCATCATTCATAAAAACTCCATTCAGACCCAGCGCTCCCAAAAATCCCATAAGATAGCGACCATATTCCGCATCCGGCACATGACTCGTCCCACGATAACTATACAATACATCCATTTCCCCTTCCTCCTGACAAATAGTATCTTTGAAATCCCCCAAATCAACACTTGCATGAAAAGCCTCCCCATGCCGAAAAGATGTTATAACATCCTGCCAACCCTCAATAAATATTTCATCAAAAATCCCCCGCCTCTCTCCAAGAGTAGCATCATAATAAACCTTTACAATCCTTGAAGGAATCGCTGTCTTTCCCCAAGGCACAAATGTTTCTTCATCAGAAGTAGGATAAGAAGAAACTTCTTGCCCAGGCTCTAGAAACTCTTTTGGATTAAGTAAAACATCTAGAAAATCTAAATTGAGATGTTCTCTGAATTCATCATCATCTTTAGCTTTAAAAAGCATCCTACTAGCAAGAAATTTTATCAAAGCCTTCACATCATAATAATTATACTTAACATCAGCTACAGATGATTTCTCGCTTTTATATTTTGGTTTAAGTAAACGCTTAAACGATGCATTTATGGATTCTAACAATCTCAAGGCATAACCAGTAATATCATACACATCTCTAAATTTCAGCCCATTCCTATCCTTATCCATAAAAATTTCTTTATCTATCCTTCCCAAAGCTGCAGCCATTTCAAAAGCCCCACATCCAAGATCTCCAATCGCAATACGAGGTCTAAATTGAGACTGATCATAAGGAATAAGAGACATTCCGAAATTAAAATCTTCATTGTCAGAACCAGCATGAGCTATTACTCGATCTCGATGAATACATTCACGCCAATTGGCAACTCCAACTTCATGCGCAAATACAGCATAGTTTGCAAGAAACAATGGCATGCTTCGCAATCCAAGGCCGGTCGCAATACGCTCAACACCACGATCCACTCCCCAATTCATACCGGGAAGCCAAGAAATCAAACCATTCTGCCAAGCAGGAGCAATAAAATCACGAGCATATTCTTCCGCCACCCCAGACACAAACTCATCTCCAGCGCCATAAGTGGCCCGAGCATCCCCTCCGCCCAAACTTCTAACACCTAAAATATTTAATCGCCTTCTTCTAATAAGATCGGCGATAGTAACAAGGGTTTGCGCATCTTGTCGCACTCGCAATTCAGGATCATCCAATCCCTCAAGTACACCTTTAGCCTCAAGTAAGCGCCCAACAAAAGCTTCGTTCACCTTACCAAAACGTGAGACTTCACGAACTATACGATCTAAATCTCCTTTTCGTTCCATAATTGATATAATATTAGGGGAGAAACAGTAACAAAGAAACTTGCAACACGAAAGTACAATAATCACAAATCAAATGTTTTTGAAAAACATTTTAACTTTTCTCTCAAGCAGTAGTTATATACAATTCACAGCGCAATGAAAAACTGACCAAGGAAAATATATGAAAAAATCAGAAATTATATTTGGAGTTTTGCGCATACCTGTAGATTTCGCAATGATAGCGCTTGCATTTTTCACTGCATATTTTATACGCCAATCCCATGACTTGATTCCCTATTATGAACAAACTCCGGATTTGAGTTCTTTCCCAGATCCAGCAACTTACACAAATACAGTTACAGTATTTGGAATAGTCTTACTTATTCTACTCGTCATTTATAAATCTTATTCTTTCAAAATCTACAACACATACTCCAGAGAAGGAAAAAGCATCCTGCATGCATGGCTCACCTGGGTCGGATTAATTCTGCTTTATTATTTCATTATCAGAGATTTCCCATTTTCAAGACTTGTAATAATTTTTGGTTGGGGAGGCAGTTTTATATTCTTACTCTTCGGAAGAGCCCTCATAAAAGCAATCCAAAAATTACTTCTAAAATACGACATAGGTAGAAGACGCATAGTGATTGTGGGATACAACCAACTTGCAAAAAAAATCCTTCCACAGTTTGTAAAAGACAGCCAATATCAAGTTGTAGGAATCGTAAATCAAAGAAAAATTCAAGATCTAAAACTCAAAAAGCGTAAAATAAAATTTCTTGGGAAAATTGATGAATTAAAAAGAATAATCAAACGCTACAGAATTGATGAGATCATTCAAACAGATACAAGTATAGATGTGCAAAATCTGGAGATTACCGATCTCTGCCGCGAAATGCATATCCAACATCACTTCATTCCAGATCAAATACAACTTCATCGTACAAAAATTGACATTCAAATCATCAACAACTGCCCAGTAATTAGTGTAAAAGCAACTCCATTAGAAGGCTGGGGCAAAGTAAACAAAAGAATTTTTGATGTTTTATTTTCAACATTGGCCCTGCTTGTATTGAGCCCATTTATAATATTAGTATCAATAATTATAAAAATTGACTCACACGGCCCAATATTTTTCACACGATTAGACAACGGTTTTCCAGTCCTGAGGGTCGGTGAAAAAGGACGTCTTTTCAAATTCTACAAATTCAGATCAATGCAGGATAAAAGTCACGGCCTTCGATACACACACCTCGCAGAAAAGAGTAAAAGGAAAGGCCCATTTTTCAAAATCACAGATGATCCAAGAATCACCCGAGTAGGAAAATTTATAAGAAAATATGACATAGATGAATGGCCAAATTTCTGGAGTGTATTGAAAGGTGATATGGGAATAGTCGGCCCGAGACCACACCTTCCAGATGAAGTAGAAAAATACGATAAACATCACCGATTCGTACTATCCATAAAACCGGGAATCACAGGTCTTGCACAAGTATCAGGCCGCTCTAATTTAAGCGCAGAAGAAGAAATGAACCTAGACACTTTCTACATCGAAAACTGGTCACTTTGGTTAGACGTAAAAATATGCTTCCAAACTATATGGGTAATCATCCGAGGGAAAGGAGAGTGAAAAATACAACCATTGATAATTGAAGTCTGGCAAGATACAATACGTCAGGTGAAAAAATAAAAAATAATCATGCTAAAATTAATCTCAAAAGTTCTTGGCGATTACAATGATAAAGAATTGAAACGAATTCATAAAATCGTTGAGAAAATAAATAAAAAAGAGGATGAGTATCAATCGGAACTCAAAGATGAAGACATTATTAAAAAAACTTTAGAATTCAAAGAAAGAATTAAAAATGGAGAAACTCTAGATGATCTACTCATTGAAGCCTTTGCATTAGCAAAAAATGCTTGTCGAAGATTAATGAGTGACAAATGGGATGTTCGCGGACACAAAGTAGAATGGAATATGATTCCGTACGATGTTCAACTAGTTGGAGGAATAGTTTTGCATGAAGGGAAAATCGCTGAAATGAAAACTGGTGAAGGTAAAACTTTGGTATCAGTATTCGCCATGTATTTGAATGCATTGACTGGCAAGCATTGTTTTCTAGTCACAGTAAATGAATATCTAGCACAGCGTGATGCAGAATGGATGGGCGGACTTTATAACTTCCTAGGACTTACTGTAGGAGTAAGCCTTAATAGACAGTCAATTGAAGAAAAAAATGCAGCATACGCATGTGATATCGTATATGGGACAAACAGTGAATTTGGATTCGATTATCTACGCGACAACATGTGTACTGATCCAAAAGACATCGTACAAAAAGACCAATATTACGCAATTGTAGATGAGGTGGATTCAATCTTGGTAGATGAAGCCAGAACTCCGCTCATAATCTCAGCTCCGGATACAAAACCAATAGACACATATGGGAAATACGGACAACTCGTAACAAATCTTCAAGTAGATACTCACTACATCGCAGATGAAAAAGCATTTGCCGTTTCACTCACAGAAGAGGGAATGAATAAATTAGAAGAACTACTGGGAATAAAGAGCCTTTATGACGCAGAAAGTTTTTCCGATGTCCACTTGATAGAACAAGCCCTCAAAGCAATGGTGCTCTTCAAACGAGATCAGCATTATGTGGTAAAAGAAGGTGAAGTAATGATAGTCGATGAATTCACTGGACGACTGATGCGCGGCCGCAGATATTCAGATGGCCTACATCAAGCGATTGAAGCAAAAGAAGGTGTTCAAATCCGAAAAGAAAGTAAAACGCTCGCTACAATTACACTACAGAATTACTTCCGC
>JABINC010000041.1 GCA_018697675.1 Candidatus Peregrinibacteria bacterium | reverse complement strand
GGTTCTTCTAGTTCACAATTCGTATTACATTCTGGTGGAGCAGCTGGATCATTTGGATCACATTCTTCGCCGTCGTTTACGATTCCATCTCCACAATATTCAAAATTGGTTATGTCTTCACAAAGAGGTTCTCCTGTTACAAATGCTGCAAACGTACTTGATGGATCACTTATTCCGATAATGGAAACATTCACTTGGTCTCCGTCAATCACAGGATCGACAGTTACGTTGTTTGAACTATCTCCAATTGTGGTTGATCCTGCTGGAGAAGTGTTTACGTTAATTACTGCCGTTGGGTCCAAACTTCCCTGACATGATGCGAGGTTAGCAGGATTACTACATACAAGCAGATTTAGAGTGTTTCCTGTCCAAGCAGTAGTTCCTGAGATATCAATCAGAGCATCAAATTCACTTCCTGCATCTTCTAGGTAAATTGGGGTAGGTATTGTTGTTATATTTAGGTCTGTACAAAATTCTTCTGGAGGATCTTCTAATTCACAAGTTGAAGTACATTCCGGTGGAGCAGCTGGATCGTTTGGGTCACATTCTTCGCCGTTATTTACGATTCCATCCCCACACCATTCGAACTCTGCATCGATTTCACAAAGGTCTTCATCTGTTACAAATGCTGCAATTGTGTTTGATGGGTCTGAAATATTTGTCACGCTAGCTTCGACGATGTCGTTCTCTATCACGGTTTCTACAGTTACATTATTTGAGCCGTCTCCCATGGTTATAGAGCCAGTAGGAGCTGAATTTATTGTTATTTCTGCACCTGGATCGAGTGAGTTTTGACAATCGCTCAAGCTGGATGAGTCGCTACAAACGAGTATGTTTAGGACGCCGCCGAGCCAGTTTGAATCGGCTACGACTTCTACTGTTGCATCGAATTCGCTTCCCATGTCTTCTAGGTAAACTGGAGTAGGAATAGTTGTTAAATTAAGTTCAAGACAAATTCCTTCGTCTCCTCCTGGATTGGTATTTAGATCGTCATTACAAACGTCTTCTTCGCCGACTGCTACTACGCTAATTTCGGCCTCTTCTGTACATGTACAAATATAGGCTGAAAGTCCATCCCCGAGTCCGTCGGAAGTAGTTGTGATCGTTGGAGCTGCAGATGAACAAGAGAGGTTTGTATCGAAAGTTGTTGCTAGGTCGTCTGATGACCATTCAATATCTCCTACCCATTCTGTAGGTACTAAATCCAAATTTATTAGAGTAGGGGTGGCATCACAATCTATCCCTCCGGTTGGTGGGATTATCTCAAGTTCTTCACAAAGAATTGGAATTTCTACTACTTCACAAGTTTCTGAACAAGTACTGTCTGGAGTGCCGTTTAGGTCTCCGTCATCACAGTCTTCACCGTCATTTATAAGCCCATCCCCACACCATTCTATGCCTTGGACGGCGTCACATATGTCTGGGGCCGCTCCTGTATTTAGAGTATGTACGAATATATATTGAGGTGGATCTGAGATATTATCTATTGTTATTGGAATAATATCCCCATTTTGCACTCCTACTTCAAGGAATGGTTGAGGACCTCCATTTATAGTTGCTGTAGGATCTTGACTGTATGCACAGTTTGATACGCTTGAAGGATCACTACACACCCATATTCGTGCAGCTCCTACCCATCCTGGGTCAGCTATTATTTCTAGTTCTGTATTGATTTCTGTACTTCCATCATCGATGTGAATATCGCTAATTGGAGTGATGTTTGCCTCTATACATTCGGTTGGTTCTACTCCAATTAATGTAAATCTTTCTGCACATTCTCCGGCTCTGCCTCCTGGGCCTGCTAACACTGAAATCATATCTCCATCACCAACGCTCTCGGAACATCCAGGTAGCGATTGATCTACGGTATACTTAACTGTTTTTGGAGTTTCGTATGTGCTGAGTCTATAGTCTACGGTGTAGTTTCCTAGTCCGTCTGGAGTTGTGGAATCTGTAAATGCCCCATCATTATCTAAGTCAAAGACTCCACATTCGTTATTTGTCGAATACGTAACATATCCATTCCAGTATTCTGGTATTAATTCTATTGTTATATCTATTCCATCTGACAGGTCGTTGAGGGTTATTTCTTCTGTAAGATCTGGTTCTGTAATTATCAAATCGATACATGTTGGAAGGAATAGACTTTCTGTACAGGAAGTATCACTATTTGGATCTTGATTCTCTTCTGGAGCATATATATGAAGTACTACATCAAATGTATTTAGATTGAATATTTTGTAAGTATCTTGGTTATAAGGGGTGTCGAAAGAAGGGTCTGCTATGATTCGATTGAAGATTATTTCATTATCATCGAGGCTCAAGACATCTCCGTCGTCACAGTTATCTTCTTGCAAATTCGCTGGATCAGTTGTTGAACAGAAATGCTCAGCGGTTTCTAGATAAGGTTCTAGATCTCCTGAAGAGGTGTTGTATTTGAGGAGTTCCCAAATAAGCTCTCCTCCGTAACCATTTCTATTTATTTCTACAATCATTGGAGCGCCGTCTGCTGCAATGTATAATCCTTCATCACTTGCATCTGAAAATGATGCAGGGATTGGTGGATCTGCATCTCCAGGGGTAATAAATTCATCCCTTATAATTGGAGCCGCCTCTTCTTCTGGCCATTGTTGGATTATGTTTATATCTAATTCTTCACAAGCTGATTCTCCTGGAATTACCAAGTAATCAAAGAAATACCATCCAGAAAATTCAAAACAACCAGCTTGCTGGTTTAGACCGGCTTGGTGTTCACCTTCTACTATTGAAGTATCGAATTCGATTAGAAATACGTCTCCATTGTCATTGAAATTTCTAATTGTGGTGTAATCATCTGTATCAAATTGCCATGGTAGGTGATTTGTATTTGAAGGAGATGTTCGAACTACACTATTATAATACCATGTTGCCTCTGGGATTGGTTCTAATTCGATTGCAGAAGATGAAATCAAATGTGTTACATCTGTCATCATTCGTGCAGGCTCAGTAGAATTGCCATCTCCATCCATGTCTCCAAGATCTGGGATAATGTCGCTGGTCGAAGTGCTGTAAGGGTCTTCGTGATAAATATTGTCTGGAGAGCTCACTCCGGCACGTGGCCTGTTTGGATTAGTCTGTGTGTCGAATTGAATCAAAATATCATCTGCAACTGCTGCTGGATTTAAGCCATCTTCTGTTGCATATAGTGAGTTGTTGTGAACATAAACACCAAGCCGGATTACGTCTCCTGGTTCAACCTCTACTTGATCGAGCATTGCTTCTTCTTGGTTCAACGGTAAGAATTGATATCCTCCATCACCATCTTCACATCTTACTGGATTGAGATTGTAGGACTCATTTATGCTGATTGTATCTTCTTCGATATCTTCACATTTTGCTACTGCCAGAAATTTTCTTTCGTCGAGTACGAGCTCGTTGTCTCCTTGACTATCTAAGGCTGAATCCCCATTTGAATTACCTAGGAAGAGGAGTTGGGAGCTATTGTAGCCATCTTCGTCGATTAGCCCGTCTCCATCGTTATCGTTACCGTCTGGACCATCTTCGTGATATAATCCATCTCCATCATCATCTATAAAAGGGTTACCATTTTGGTATTGTTTATAACAGAAGTTATTGAAGGAATTGTTTGGTAGTGCATCGCTGAAATTTTCAAAATATCCGTCCCCATTATTATCTGCGGCAGTCATTATGTATTCGTTGCTGTATTCTCCCAAAATATTGTTGTACCATGTGGTTACAACTGGTCCAATTGCTCCCCCTGGACCTATAAAGTGAGGAGGTACAAGCACACATGGTCTTTCTGGAGTAGTGTCGGGTGAAAAGACATCTCCTATGATCATAGGGAGTATGGTAGGGCCATCGCTGTTTATAATATCTTCAGCGGCTATTACAGGATTTCGGTCTATTATTGTCTGTACTACACTTTGGAAAGGATTTACGACAACAGGATTTCTATTTAGATTTATCGAATTAGCTGCATGGGCGCTTCCTATCGCTATTCCAGCGATTAAAATTGGAACAATTAATTTGGATAATTTTGAGATAATTTGACGCATGTGTCTTTCGATTGCCTTGTAGTATTATTCTGTAAAATTTTAAGAGAGCATTATACATGATTCATACGCTTTGTAAAAGGGTTTTTACGGCTTTTCATCATCTTTTTTCTTTCTCTTCTTTTTTTTCTTTTTTCGACCTATTCCCTTAGGCTTTTCTTTTGAACCATATGTTCCTGTGCCGGATCCGATTGTGAAGTCTTCTGCATGGTAGGTTGGCTCAGCTTCATCTATTGGAGGTACTCCAGTTGTTGTATCCCATGGAACGAATTCTCCAGTAACTGGATCTATGTATCCATCTTCACCTTCTTGTTGATTGTCTGGAACATCAGTATCTGTAGAGCTTGTTGGAGAAACCTTGTCCCCCGTGTTATCTATAGGCTCTGGATCCTCTCTTCTGATAGCGCCGCCGATGTTGAAGCCGATTGGGAGTTCTCCGCTGGATGTTTCGATTTTTGGTTTAGGTGCTCCGGTGGAGATACGTTTGACTCCTTTTGGTCCCTTCCCATATGTTGAGCTGGTTTGATCGAGGGTGAAGTTTGTCAATGCGGCTTTGTATCCAGTAGACCAATTACCACATTTACCGAATGTGATTAGGGCTACAAGTTCGCTGACGTTCACTAGAGATACATTGTCAGGATTTTTGTGGCTAAATATAAATGCCATTGGGATTACATCTTGTTCGCGACCATCTACGATTGCGCGAGTTTTGTTCATGTAGTCTGTTCGGTTTTCCTCTTGAATTACGTTTTGCACGTTTTCTAGAAGTTCTGCAGGATCCGTGGTGCTCGCTAAAATCGTTTTGATCTTTTGGCTTGATAGCCCGGTCATTTGTGTAAGAGCTTGTCTGTAGATTTCTAAAGCTAATTCAGTTGGGTTTGTGAATTTTGTTAAAATTGTATCTATTTCAGCATTGTCTCTGTCCAGTTGTGTACTTAGGAAATCTCTAGCGTTGTCTTGAAGCTCAGATAAAGGAGTATCTAAACGAATTCCAGTCAAATTATCCGTTAATTTGTCGATCCCGTTGTTGATGTTATCAATAGGTACGTATCGGATTTGCACTTCGTATTCACTTTCGTTTAATCCGACCATGTCGAATGCATTTTTATCGCCATCCATTCGGAATTTGGCAATTTCTCGGAATAGTTGATTTAGGTTTACGAATTCTGCGAATGCTTCTTTTTCGTCTTGGTTTAGTACTGCTCCAGCCTTTTCGAGTCTTTTGAATTCTTCTTTATCACGTACCGTGTCAAATAGGTCGTACATTGTTTCTGCCTGTCCTTGTGGAAGGTAAAGCGCTGCCCATTCGAGTATCATCAGTCCCAATGGAGCTGATAAATATTCTTTCACATCGGTATAGGTCATCGTGATGGCATCGTATTTTTCTTTTGAGGTTTTGATTGCTCCATCTCTTTCTTGCCTCTCTGTTTGGGAATGTTCGATTCGGTCTTCTATATTTTCATCTCCTTCAAAGAAGTAAAATCTATCTGCCTCTGATTGAGGGAAGTATTCTGCGCCTTCTGATCCTATTGGAGCTAGAGGTGCCATGTATTCTAATATTGCCTCTGCTCTCTCTTGTCTCTCTTGATAGTCTTCTGCAGTTTCTCCTGGGCGTCTTGGTTCGTTTAATTTGTAGATTTCGGCACGGCGGAGACCTCCGAATTGCGTGCTAATCGCTTCTACCGCTCGTCCACCAGCCATGTACCAATGTTTGCCATCTATTTTGTCGTTGTATTTGCCTTCTACCGTGAATCCACGTGCTGATGCGAATGCAGGATTTAGATTTTCTAAATATTGTGCTTCCGCTTGGTTACTAGGTCCAAATACGCTTTCATAAACTTCATAAATTGCTTTTAAGGTTCCTGGTTTTGCGAATATTTCATCCATGTCTTTTCTTTTCTGCTTTGCGTCTTCTGAGTTTCCATGGAATTTTTCAAATCCAAGCGCTTTTATATAATAGTCTCTGGATTTATCTGTCATTCTATCTTCGAGGTTTCTGTAAAGTAGGTACTCTGCTAGTTCCTCTGCTTCTTCTGGGGTTTTACCGAGTTTTTCTGCAATTTGCTGCGGTATGTAACCGTATATTTGGTCGATCAAATCATCAGTCATTGCTGTAATTCGAGCTTCTTTGTCCCTTGAGTCTGGATGGTTGTTTACATAGTTGGTAGCAATCCCTCTGGCCATGTCTGCAGCATGTCCTTTCAAATGAGCCAGGTATCGTCCCATAGTTACGTATATTCGATGTTTTCTGCTAGGAGTTTTTTTAGGGTCTTCACGATTCCCATCTGGATCGTCGAATATCTCTCCCGGAGTTACGAAGTATGGATTTTCTCGAATTACCTCGCTGCCTTGTGGTGGTTTATATCCGCTAGTTTCGTATTTCCCACGGTGAATGTTGAAAAACGTTCTGAAGATCATTTCTCCAAGGAAGTATTGTAGCTCCTCGTTTGTTAGGCGGGCTTTCCCTTCTTCGGTGTACCAAGTTTGTATCATGTCGATGAGAATTTCTGCCTCTCTGTATACATCCAACATGTCTGAATCTCCTGAGTCGAGTAGGGTGCGTTTATTGTGTTTATCTACTCCGGATAAGGCGCTGATTGTAAAGAAGGTCTCAATTTGTTGTCTTCTGTCCATGAGTTTTCTTCTTTTTTCAGGATCTCTTGTCTCAAACTGGCCAAATTCATCTGGCATGAATGATTCTAGATCACCTTTTAGTTGATCCATCCTCCTGTTGGATAGTTCTGAATGTGTTGGATTGATAATTTCGCCTCCTTCGTAGCGATCGGTGAAGCTGCTGCGTGCGCTGTTTATATGATCGAGCCAGCTATCTAGGTCTTCGTATTGTTCTGAGAAGGCCTCTGACCCCTTTGATTCGGCTTTTTCTATCATTGTAAGATCTCGTTCGATTGCTCGGTATGGTTTCAGGCGAACTGCTCGAGATTTAACTTTATCCGAATTATGAGCTATGTAGTAGTAGCCTTTTTCTGTTGATTCGATTTCTCTTCTTGTTAAGTGTCTGTTAAATCGGATTGTATATACGTTTAGTGTATTTGCTCCGTAATGACTTGATTCGTATTCGAATACTTCTTTTGTAATGATTGGGAAGCCACTAAAGAAATCAAATATTAGATCTCCGGTTTCTGGATCCACTGAGACCAGGTCTTCTGCCTGAGGATCTATGTGGATTTCTGTGTGACCTTGCGTATTTGAAAGAGTCATGCGAGCTCGGTATGAATCCTCACTCTCTAGTTGGTCAAATCGCACTTCCGCTGGAGATATATCTCTGTTGTAATCTGCTAAGTATCCTGAGAATCGCTCTCTTTGTTTCTTCATGAATTTTTCTTTGGATTCAATTCCAACAGTCATTTCGTAGTGATTTTTGAGTTCGAGTTCAATTTCTCCTTCTGGATTTCTAGTTTTATCCGAACCTGATCCTGCTTCGTAGAATTTCGCTTGTCCTTCGATTCTGCTCCAACTTCTGAGAATTTCTCTTGCGCGCGCCGCTGAGAATACATTTAGGCCTTCGATTGAAATAGGTGCACCCAAGTTCATTTCTCCGGCAACTATTTTCTCATCTTTCATTGTTTCCATGATTGCCGTATCAGAAGCTTCGTCCATGATATGTTCTGGATCTACAAGTCTTCGCATGACGATTCTTCCGTCTACTGACAATCTTACTCCGATGAATGCATTCAGATAGAGTGGACTCTTGAATGGCGCTTTAGGATCAAATCCTACTCCCGCGCTTCCTCCGAATTCAATTCCTTTGAATATTGGTATGTTTTTTGGCATTGCTGCTCCTCCCGCTTCTGCATCGATAATTGCCATGAGTAATATTTCTTCCATTGCTTTTTCAATACCGTCTCTTATTGGTTTTAATTCAGTTGGTCTCAGTTCTCGGAAGTCTGGATGTTTCTTGAAGTAATCATCGAGGCGTCTTAATTCTGTTTTTAATGGGCCCTTCCTAGCTTCCTCCAGTTGTTCTGCGTATTTTTCTTCGAGGCTTTCTGGAGATAGTGTATGGATTCCAAATGATCCTCCAGCCATTAATTTTACAGATGCTTCACTTGCCTCTGCACTTATAAATGCTCCTCCTCCGACTTCTAAGTTATCTTTTACTTGTGTTCTGTGGTCAAATCCTGCACTTCCGACGAATCCTCCTCTCAAGAAATCTCCTCCTGCATGTATGAATAGTTCTAGCGTTCCTTGATCTTCTTTACCTAGATCTTCAAAAGTTTTCATTGCTCCTCCTGATATTCGAAATTGATTGCCAGGGGAGAGTACGACTAGTAGATCAAGCCTATCTGTCGGGCTTAATTCTGTTCCTACATTTATCCCGAGGGCCGCACGTTTAGCTGAAATATTCACATCTATTCCAAGTCCTACAAATAAATTCATAGAGGCTTCTTCCTCCATGTCATAAAGAGCGCGAGTTAGGATGCCGCCGAAGTTCAGTACGAGTATTTCTTCTAATTTTTCTATTGGATATTTGCCATCTGGCAACTCATCTCCTTCTTTGTAGAGTAGGTCGATCTTTGTTTGTAAAGAATCGTATAAATCCACATTGCTCATGTCGAATCCTTCTTTTTTCTCAAGAGCTTTCATTTGTAATTTCATTATTCCTCTCGGTAGTCCTTTTTTAGCTGATTCAAAACTATCTCTTAAGTATACATATTCTGCTATGTATGGGAGCTCGTTTTGCACTTCTTTTTTTCCTTGAATTTCTTCATATTTTTTTAAATACATTGGCATGTTTTTAGCCAATTCTTCTCCAGCTAAATCTCCGAATAGGCGCTCTACACGTTCTGTATAAGAGTCCGTTACTTGTCTGTCCCATCGGCGTATTTTTATGTATGCGTCTAAGTATTCTCCGAAGTTTTCTTTTAGCTCATCGCTTGCATATGGAGCAATTGCATCTTGTACTTCTTGGTCATCGAAATCACTCAACACCTTCATTTTCCAAGCCATAAATTCTTCATCATCTGCTAGTAGATCTGGGAAATCAGTCAAAGCATTCGTCATAGTTATGTAGTCTATTTCTGAAGAATCTTTTGTATCTCTGGAAATTCTGTCTATAAACACTTCCATTTCTTCGTACCTTCTCTTTGTGATTCCGTTTGGTGGGAATGCGAGTAGGGTACGGAAATCCATGTATTCACTTCCAGTCTGGTAAGCTTCTGCACTCTGCACTAGAGTTGGGATTCCATTGGTTTCAATTCTTTTTACAAGCGATTCTCCGATTGAATAAAGCTCTTCTGGAGTTAATACGATACCTTGAGCTGCGAACATTCGGTCTTGTGCACGTAATATTTCAGGTAGGTCTACTGTGAGATCTCCTTCTGAATATTTATGTAGTGCGAATGCCTGGAATACCGCTTCTTTTCTTTCAATTCCGTGAATGAGTACTTTTTCGTAGACTTTTCCGAGTTGGACTACGGTAGCCAAAGCTCCGATTTGTCTTTCTGATAATTCTGCAAGGCGCTGCGAATTTTCTGCTCCAAAAAATGAGATTTCTGAATCCTGAAGTTTTTCGATTCCCCTGAGTACACCGCCTTCTTCTAGTCCGAGAGTTTCAACCGCCTCTTCGCCGAGTAGTACTTGTATGCTTTCGTAGAAGTCACTTATCGTATCCCCATCTATCATTTTTTCAAATCTAGGATCCCAACTGTCTGGGTAGACAGAGAGAATTCGCATAGCTGACATACCTTGGCGAAGCATCCTATCTGCGTACTCAGTTCTTAGAGCGTCAATATTTTCTTTATTTCCTTCACTGTCAAAAGTTCTTCCTAGATATTGATCCCATGCAGAATCTCTGTTTGAGAATGCTTCGAATGGATCTCTGTATTTTTCTGTTTCCCCAGCTTGTAGTTCTGATCTGTTTGGTCGGTCGGTTCCTTTTTCATCTCTGCCCATTTCATGCATGCGTAGAGCGTATTCCATGAACGAGTGTAGTTTATCTCCGCCGCCTTGAATCCTATCCAATGCAAATTCCTGTTGATCAAATACCACATGTTCGAATTCTTCGATTCTGCTCACAATTCCTATGAGGCCTTCTCCTTCTGGATTTTCGAAAATTTCTTTTGGTTTTGGTTTTTTGAATTCTACTGATCCGAGTAGGTCTGCGTTATGTTCTACAAATTGATGTATATTGAATTGAATTGGATCTAGAACTAGCCATTTGCGACCTGTCGGTTCTCCAGCCGCATCTTTTTCGAAATTTATTTTAAATGTGTCCCAAGGATTTCTGTGTAGAGCGTCTATTCCGTTTGCTGCGTAAAAAAGTTTTGCAATATCTTCTGGGTTCTTGCGGAATTTCTCTACGAGAGCTCTTTTGCGTGCTGGTTTGATGCCATCGAGCATTTTGAATTCTTCTATGAAGGTTTTTACAAATTGATCTGATATGTATATCGCTTCAAAACTATCAATTTGTGGTAGACGTTCTGTAAGTGGATGATTGAATGCTATATCGTGTTCTGAATAAGGGCCTGCCGCATTTCTCAAGTCATCAAATTCATATTCTGGATTAGTTTCAGCTGCCTCCATGAATCCTTCGTGTAGTCTTAGATCCTTGTGAGTTGCAGGGTCGAGTAATTCTTTGTTTGAAATGATGCTTTCATGAATTCTGTCATACTTCTTGGCATGTTTACGCTCTTTGAATGTCCAGTCTTTGTGAGCTGCTTCGAGAATCTCTGGTCTAGCTGAACGATATGCATCTAACATTTCTCTTAGTGATTGTGGGACTGTGATAGATGATGGATCTTTGAGGCTTTCCCATTCATTTTCTGTTAAATCCAAATTCAGAAGCCCTACAGCTTCTAACATTGTAGGTTTGTAGCTTTCTTCTACCCATTCAGCGACCCATTCTTCGTGAATTAATTTTTCTCCTTCATTGCTATGAATTTTAGCTGAGTAAGTCGAGTAAATTTTACTCTGTGTTAATAAGAGTTCGTATAGGTTAATAAGTTCCGCTGGACTAACTTTCTCTCGATCTTTTGGAGATAATTTATTGTAACCGATTTTTTCGTAAATTTCTTTGAATGACCTAGGTAATTCGTTGTATTCGGTTATGAGTTCTTTTATTTCTTCTGTTAGTTCTCCTTTTTTCAAACTCTCTACCATCTCATCTGTTAATTTTAACTCTCTTGTGGCCACTTCTATCATCGGTAGATATTCTTTGTTGTACCAATCTTTGGTTTCATAACTGCCATCTGCAAAATCATCAGCGTAGATTGTTTCTATGTATGTGACTATTGTTTCCACCTTGCCGTAATCTTCTGCGTTCGCTGCCAAGTTTTCGATTGCGATGTCTTGGTTTATTCTTTCGAGTACTCTTATGACTTTGGCAGAGTCAACTATGAATTGTTCCATTCTCAGATGTTTGACATCGAGTACATGTGGCATTCCCCCTGCTTTTAATTCTTCCATTAATGCTTTGTATACAGGTCCTTGTCCGTCAGTTACGCGTAGGGCAGCAGATGTCGCCGCTGGTAGATAATCCTTTTTATACCAGTCTTCGTTTTCATAATTCCCATCTTCGAAATCTCCTTTGTGGGTTTTTTGTAATTTCACTAAAGTTTCTAATTCTTCGAATTCTGTGAAGAATTTTTCTTTTGCGTGAAGGGCGGTTTTAGGTTTTTGGAGTGCAAGTGGATCGTACCATTTCGGTTTTTCTTTTGCATAGAATGAATAAAGTGCCAAGTCCCCAAATCCAATTATGTCGTGTCGTCCTGCTTTGCTGGCTTCTAGCATTCCGAGTGCACTTCCGTACACCCTTTCTGCCTCTCTTCCGGTTAAGAAATCCCCACCACGTACTGCGTATCGGAATTTTTCTGTAAACACATTTTTGCTTAGATGTTGGAAATTTGAGAAATCCACTTTGGAATCCTTGAGATTATCTTTTCCTCCCTTGTTCAAGGTACTTGCTCTGAATTCTTGTTCGAGTAGGGCTCCTTGATAACTTAGGTCTCTTGCGAGGCCTGCTCTTTTCTCGTCTATGAAAGCTTCTTTTTCTGTTAATTCGTGTCCTGTTTTGTCAGTTTCTGAAGTTTCTTTTGGAATAGCGTATTTGGTGAGTTCATAAAATAAGTATCTGTAGCGTTCCTGTAACTGGAAGTTCTTATCCCCTTTTTCTACGAGATAACTCATCACAGTTCTGTATTCTTCTGGGGTTTTTGAACGTTCAGCGATTGCTAAGAATGTCGAATCAATTGATCTGAAAAATTCTTTTTTGAGAGTTTGAAATATTTCTTTTCTTCTTTCTGTGTTTAGTTCAGCTTGCCATGTGTCTGCCAAGCTTTCTAGGGTTAGGCGTTTTGCAGTTGAGAATGTTCTGAATGCGTTCTCGTCGCTGAAAACTGACATGAGAAGTGTATCGAATTCTGATTCTGCCATGGTTGGAATTTCTTCGGAGTCGCTGTCTAGATTTCCGGTTGTTAATAATTGAGACATCAGGGCCGCAGTCCTGAGTGCACTTTCGTCTTCTAATATTGCGAGATGATTTTCTAAGTCCTCTCCAACGTCTATGTCATTATCTTTTTTGGAAGATTGTTCTAAGTCTCGAGTTAGTGTTTGAGCTGCTTCTACAACCTCTGCTTCTAGAGTAGGATCTGCAGCGTCTCTATTTCTAAATTCAAGAATTTCGTCATACCATTTCTGCCTGCGAGGTGGGATGCTCCCATCTATTTCTTCGCTTATTTCGATTGTCTCCGCCTCTCCTGGGAGTTCTGGTTCAGTATTTCTTATCGTTGACCATATTAAATCAATATCGTGCATTGTTTGTATGAAGTTTTCTTCGGTTAGAGTTTCTAATTTTTTTTGTATAAATGTTTTAACGCCTTCATCTTCAATACCTTCAATTTCTCCATCTAGAGAGTGGAAAAATTCTATCGCCCATTCGAGTTCTGAGATTTGTGCTTCTATCACATCAATTTGATTGTCGAGTTCTTCTACTGGATCGCCGACCGTATCTATGTCGACGTCTTGAGCTAGTCCATCTTCGCTGTCGAGGGCGATTCGGATTGGTGTGTCTCTGCGATCCGCATTTGGATCGTCTCCTCCTTCGTCATATTCGATGTAGGTTCCTCCATCTTCTTCCAATTCCTCTTTTTGTTCCTCAAGTCCGATTTTTTCTCTTTCAAGTTCTTCTAACTCTTTGAGTTTTTTCTCGAGAATATCTTTTTTGGATTTTAAGAGTTCTGATTCAAGTCCTTCGAGCTCTGTTTGCCTTCTCTCTACAACTAGGTCTAGCCAGTCGTTTGGTGACAAAGCGGCCTCTTGGTATTCTTCCAATGCTGCAGCTAGTCCAAAATGTTTTTTCAGGTAACGTATTGGCATTCCCGAAGCTTCTTTCAGATTTTTCGCTAAGTCTTCAACTTTTAATGATTTCAGAGCTTCAGGATTTCTATTGTATCTTTGGCGTTGCATGTATTTATAAAAGTATCCGTTGTGATCGTCTCCGGCCATATACATTGTGATGATATCATCCATTTGTTCAGGATAATTTCCTATCACATTATGAAGAAATATATCTTCGGATATTTTTATCGAAGTCCATTTTTTACTTTCTTTACCGGCTTTTAGTACTCTTGTTATTACCGCAGGGTAGTCAAATTTATCTACATCTTTTGTATATATGTATTGTATTTCTTCTATTAGATCTCTTTCTGTTCTTAGCTCGCCTTCCGATGGTCGGCGATTGCTTCGAAGATCAATGTAGTGTCGAATATTATTTGCAATTACCTCCATAGTATCCATGTCATCTTTTTCTTCCGGATTTTTGGTAAGGTCTATGTAGTCAGTGTTCTCTTTTATTACGATCTCTTTCGAGCCTTTTTCTTTTGGGCTTAAGATTACTCCTGCAATATCTGCTATCATCGAAAGCTGAGGGTAAGTAATTTCTCTATCTGCTCGGATACCCATAAGTTTGTCGTATTGTGCTTTTTCAAGTTTCTCTAAAATATCCACTTCTGCAGATCCGTGTTTCATGAATGCTGCTTCGTACATAGGGACCATTTGCGTGAGTTTTTCTTCTGGAGAGAGATTTAAGAATTCTTCTTGCCCTTCGATTATGAGATTTGCTTCAAGTCGTCTTATTAAACTCCATATATCTTCTCCTTCGGAATCTGTTTTCAAAGTCCCATCGAGATTTTCCGTGAGGCTTATTTCGTTGGCATATACATTTGAAGTTAAATAATTTTTGAATGCCTCGAGTCTCTCGAAATGCTCTTTTATTTCTTTGCTGGTAGTTGATTCTTTTAGTAGTAATTTGAATTCGGCTAAGAATTCATCTGGATTTAATTTCCCTGGAGAATCATCGAGCCATAGTCGGAATTCGCGATCTTCCCCATAGGAAAGATTGTTGTTTGAGAAGTCATAAAATCGTTCGTATAAGTTTTTCCTGCCATCGTATCTTTCGTCTGGCACTTCAGGGTCGTCAGATCTAGTTATTACAAGTAGTGATTGGAAGATAGCCTTTAATCTTACGTCATTTATTTCATCATCATTTCGGATGAGTAGGCCGGTTCTTTCTCCGACGTATTCTAAATATCTAAAGAATGAGGCTTTCTCATCTATCGCTGGGTCTGCCATGGTTTTGAGAGCTTCTGGATTTTCTACTGCCAAGACTTCCATCGTATTTACGAGGATGTATTTCATAGCTTCAGCTTCAAGTGCTTCTTGAAGAGTTTCTGAGAAGCTCCCCGTTAATTTTCTCAAATCCTCTTCTATATTTTCACCTTTTGCCACTTTTTCTGTTAGGGCGGTGAGTCCATGTTCGAAAAACTCTTGATCTTCAGAGTTGTTGATATCTCTTCTGCCTTCTTTCTGTTGTTCACGGAAGGCAGCTTCGAAGCGAGCTTCTAGATATGGCCGATCTTCTACGGCATCTCGTATTCCTCCTATGTCTTTGTCTGAGCTCTTGTATCCGTATTCATTCTCTAATCTTGTTAATAATGCTTCGAGATCTGCTACTAGAATTTCTTTTCCTTCTGCGCCTGCGCCTGTTTTGCTAAATGGGAGTAGGTGTGAATCTATTCCTTTCATTGTTATTCCATATGTTTTTGGATTTATAAATCTATCGATAAGTTCTCTGAAAAATTCATCTTGTCCTGCACGTTGTCCGACAGGGGATTTGATAATTGGTAGGTCTGCATGTTTTTTTGTATGTGGCGCGAGACCTAGTTGTACTTCTAGGGCCTCTTTTTCATCTTTGAAGCTTTGGGTTTGAAGAGTTCCTCCTACTGTTATTTTCGCTATCAACGCCTTTGTAAGGGCAGTGGCAATGCGTTTTTCTGTGGCTACTAGCTCGTCTGCTCCTGGTAATATTTCATTTCTGTAGTCGATTTGTCGGAGGGTTGTTGAGATTCTTTTCTTTTCTACTTCCCCGAAATCCAGAGGTCTTAATTTCCCGTCTATTTTTAAATAGTCTGCAGAGTCCGAAGTAAATTGATCTATTAATTTTTCAGTTTTTGAATCTATTTTTTGATCTGGATCGTCAAATTTTGGGAAAACCTTTTCACGAGTGAAGTAGTTGATAGGTCCTCCTGCTAGTTTTATTACGTCTTCTTTTTTCACCCAATCCTTTGCATAATCTTTGTTTGCAGCTATTTCTTCAACTTCAATTTTCGCTCTTTCTTTTGGTCCTACTATTGCATCGAGTTCTTTTTTCCAGAAAGTTAGTAGAGTTTGACCAATATTTTTCTTAACTCCTTCATCGAGTTCGACTTCAACTTCAACCACTTCTGTATCAATCATGTTTGTTTCATCCTTTATTACCCATTCTAAGAATTTATCTACTGATATTTCAACTTTCCCTTCTATTCGATCTTCTACGGGGTTGTAGCCATCTAGCCATAATTTCAGTGCATCGACTGGTTTTTTTAGGGCTTCTTCTTTTGTTGCGATTGAAAGTGCAGTGTCTAGTAAGATCAGGTCTTTTTGTTCGTTAAGGACTTCGTTTATTACACCTCTTTTTTGTGGAGGAAGCACATCAAATCTACTTTCTTTTTTGAAGTCTGCTGGGAAATTTGAATCATTTTTGATATACCATTCGAAAAATTTGTCCGCATCGTATGATTGGGCTTTGAAATCAAAGTATTTTTGACGTTCTTTGAAACTCAAATAAAACTCAGATTTTTTCACTATAGCTGAAGTGGTTTCTCGGTCATCTTGAATTGCTGCGTCTGGGTCGGATTCTTCTCCAGGAGTGGCGTCCCAATCGATTTGCATATCTGGAGCTATCTCATCCCAATCTTTTTTTTTACCGAGGTCGGTTGCGAATGTTACTGCGGCATTTTCAGCTACGGTTTTTGCTAGTTTTGCGAATTGGCTGTAATATTTTTTTGTAATTTCGTTTTTGGCTTCCCAATTTGTTTTTGCAAAGGTTTCTAGGTTGTATTTTCCTGCTATTTCCGCTCTGCGGCGAGTTGCCATCCTTCCTTTACCGGTAATCTCTTGTAGTTCTGTCTCTCTGGCTGCGATCATGTTGCTTTGGATAATCTTGATCGTGCGTTCCAGAATAAGTAAAGAATGTGGATTTAATCCCTCTGCTCTCAAAGCGGTTTCGAAATCATTGAATGTTGCGGTAGGGTTTGCTTTGCTCCAAGAGTCTGCGAAGCGTTCAGCTTCATCTATTCGATTTAATTCTGGCATGTAGCCTACTAAATTGTATTCGGCTACTAGGTCTGCCCAATCTGAAGCTTCTTCTGCAGCTTTTTTTACAAATGGCATTTTTGCATCGAGTGCAGTTTCTAGAATTATGTAGTATGCCTCTGAGTGATCTGGAATTATATTTTTTGGAAATCTGCTATCTATTGTTGCTAGTAGATCAATTAAACCGATTTTTGGGTTTGCTGCTGAGAAGTCAGGACCTTTTTCTCCCAGGGGGTCGCTTCGGCCTTCGATAATTTCTTTTGTTGCATCTGCTACTGCAGTTTTAAATTCATCTTCTGGCATTGCCTCAAATTCCCATGGATTTAAAGGGTTAAGTAGGTCTAATTCTACGGTTGATTTTCCATCTGAGGCGTCCATTATTCTCTGATCTAATTCACTTAGTATAGCTTCATCTTTTATTGATTTGAGTTCTAGTGGGGTAGTTCCTGTCTGTAATTCTTCTCTGAACCAAGTTATGAATGCCTGAGTTGCCTTGCGAGGTTTTTGGGTTCTTCCCTCAGTTGCGTGTTGTTCCCATGTTTTTTCGCTTTTTTCTTCCCATTTTTTGACTGCGCTTGGTATTCCCGAGTAGAAGTAAAGTGTGTCCAAAGCTTCTGTTTCTGGTGCGATTTGTACTTTTATTTTTCTTTCTGTCCCTGCGAAATCAAAGTTTTCCAAGAAGTGAGTTATGTACTCGAGGTTCTGAGCTTCTTCTTTACCTGCACCTGCTGGCAGTTCCCCTTCGGCTATTGCTCGATAGAAAGTTTTTGCATTGTATTTGATGCGATCTCCTGCGACTGCAACTGCGAAGTAACGTCGGAATTTAACTGCCGGTAGAGAGATGTCGTTAAGAGCTTCTTCTAAGTATTTCTCTGCAAATGTATCTACCGCTTCCGTCATAAGGTCTCCGATTGTCTTGTCTAGTTCGTCTCGTAAATCTACGTGCTTACGCCCCCTTCCTCCGGTTGTGTCGAATATTTCAAAACTATGCGGTGCAAATGATCTTAGATTGTAAGTTTGGATCATGTTGAGCCAGCTTGTTCTCATAGTTTCATCTTCTGCAATTTCAAATCCTGACGTTTTGAAGTGATCAAATTTCCCTGCGAGTGCTGTTAGTGCCACTTGTCTGAAGCGGTCGTATCTATCGGGATCTCCGTTAGGGTTTGAATCTAGTTCTACTAGTTTTCCTTCTGTTTTGTAATGAGCTTCAAGCGTTTCTATAAGTTGCTCGGCATTTGCATATATATTGAGAGCATCCGTCTGGAATAATTGTTTCGTTGTTTCTTGCAATTCTTCTACAGGGACTCCCTCAGGGAATTCTCTCACCGCTTCCTTAACTCGGTCTTCAGCTACGAGTTCCTTTAAGTATTTTCCTATTTCTTTATTTCGTCTGTCTTTGTCCCATTTATCCTCGGATGTTAGAACATTTGTGAGATCTAAATTCAGGAATTCTTCATTTACCCATTCTAAGAATAGTTGAGGGTAGAATATTTTTGGATATCGAGTTTTTTCTGGGTCTCTGTCTTCTGGGACGAGAGTTGTGTCTAGCCATTTCTGGATTGTTGCGGTGTCGGCTCTGCTTACTCTGCTTTCTGTGCTTGTTAATGCGTAATCAAATAGGAGTATTGATTTTACCTTTTCGCTTGAAGCGAATGCTTCTTTGATAGGTGTTTTGGTCTGAGATGATGTTCTTATCGATCGTGCGTATTTTCCTGGAATGTTGAGAGCTTCTAAGTACCACTCTGCAAATTTTGCAGGATCATATGTCTTACCTTGTAGCCAGCTTCTTCGAAGCTCATCTCTGCTTTGGTAAGGGGTCCCGTCCGCTTGGGCTGTATGTTCGTCTGTAAGACTATCTGATACAAATACCCATCCGAATTTCTTTGGATCTTCTATGTCTGCTGAAATGGATTCTAGTTTTGCTTCTGCGTAACTTTCTGCAAGCCGTTGGTATTCTGATCTCAGTGACTCTGCATAACTTGGCTCGTCATCGGCTTTTTCTAGGCTCAAGAATGCGTCGAGTCCTTCTGCGGTTATTAGGTCGTTTAAAGTTTCACTTGTTCTCAATTTTTCTTTACTTTCGTCTTCTGTGAGTTTTGCCACTTTTGTTCCTACAGCTGCTCTAATTGCTGCCTCGTAAGTTTTTGAATTGGCGTCATTCAAAGGATTTATGCTTACCCCGGTTTCGTCTGGGTATGCGAGTATCTTTGTTATAGATGAACCTAATGTTCTCTTTAAATCTGTTAATAACTCTTCTTTTGTTGTTCCAGAATTCATTGTAAGTAATTGCCGTGTTCTGTCTCCTGCTTCCTGAGGTAATTGTGCAAGGGCTGTTTTCGCTTCCGCTATTGCTTGTTCTCTCTCCGTCTGGGCTTGTCCTTCTTGGAATTCTGCCAATACGATTGGTTGAATCTCTTTAAATAATTTTTTCAAATCTGCCTCTAACACCTCTGCTGGAGAGTTTGGGCTTTCGTCTTTAGAGTAGAATTCTTCGAAAATTGTAAAATATCGTTTTGCTGGATCAGCTTCTCCTACTTCCCCTAATTTCATTCTTCCTATAAATTCATTGAAAGATTCAGGAACAGGCTCTCCTAGATCTTTGATTGCTTTCTTCATTTTGTCTGGCGCAGCGTATTTTGTCTCGATCTTGTCCATTGCGGGACTTGAAAGTTGTGCAAAAGCCGAGTCAAACTGGGTTTGCCATATGCTTTCTATCATTTCTTCGGTTTCGCCTTCTTTTGCGACTATATTGATGCTGTCTTCTCCGTTCAATCTTCCTTTGGTAGCATCTCTAAATCCTGCTATGTCGGCATCTCTACCTAGAGGATAGCTATCTTGTCGTTCAGTTGGTTTATAATATTTTTTGTATGTCTCATCCAATACAAATTGTTTTTCAGCTTTCCGAAGTTCTGCCACTCTAGCTGCATACCTTCCTGCAACCCTTGGTGTTGTGAAAAGTTCTGTGCGGAGAGTAGGGGTTCCGCGGAGTTTTTGTTTTGCACTTTCGAAGTCTCTAATAATAAGGAGTCCATTTGGAGCTTCTGTGGTTGAAATATTTTCTATTGCACTTAGTGCGATATTGTCCATCGTGGCTAGTGCGTGCAGTGCAGCATTAGGATTTGCCGGTATATTCCCCATGTTGAGTGCAGCATCGATTGCTGAAGCGTCTGGGAACATAGCCTTTATCCAAGCGATCGTATCTTCTTTTTCAATTGATTCCCCTCCGCCGATTTTTTCTAGATATTCAGCTCTAAGTTGCGCTTCAATATCCTCTGGGAATCCATCTGGCAAGAGCGCCAAATATTTATCCAACTCCATAGCTTTTGGATTCTGTGCTCTCACTTTTCGAATTGTATCGACTGTGCGGCGTTCTGCGCGGTACTGCCTTCTTGTTAGAATATCTTCACAGTATTTTTTGATTGCTTTCATACATTTCATTATTTGTTCTGAAGATTTGTCTCTTTCTGGTGTTTCAATATTTAGAATAATAAGGTCTGTAATTTCTTCTGCTTTTTTATCTATAGTCCCTTTATCTGTGAGGGATTTATCCAAGTGCATTGCAACTACTGCATCTCCATCTAATCGGTTTGTTTTGCTGTAAATTCTTGCTATTTCAAATAGAGTAAATTCTTCTGCGATTTTTGCTGGGTCTGGGTTTCCGTTGGCTGTTACAGGAAGTTTTTCTAAGAAATCGGTCTTATCTTTCAATACTGTATCTGCCGGTTCAGCATCCAGAGCGATTGCTCTCTTACCGGTTGTTTCATTGAACCATACTCGAAGGGATTCTAAATCAGTCTCTGTGAAAGATTGCATTTTGTTTTCTAGTGTTCCATATGCAAAGGCTCGGAATTCATACCAAGATTTGTCTCCCCATGTACTTGAATTTTCGACCACTTCTTTAACTAGGGTCTTTGTATATGTGAGAAGTTTAGAATTTACGTTAACGATGTCGTTGTATTGTGCGGTGAGTTGTTGATAAGACTCTGTCATTCGGTCAAAATCCTCTTCAGATGAGTCATTGAATATTTCGCGAGCTTTTTCTTCGGAAATTCCTCCTCCTTGTTTATTAAGTGCGAATTGAATCAATGCGACTGCATCAATCTTTTCCTCATCTCTTCTAGGTTTTGCATCTCCAACTATTGTCATGTGCATTTCTGCCACTGCTATTAAGTTTTCTCTTGAGAAGTCTAGTTTTTTTAAACTTTCTATCGCTAGGGCGGTGAGTTGTTCTACTTCCGTTGGGCCTTCTGCAACTACTTCTGTGATACCTGCCGCATCTCTGAGCTTCTCATAAAGGGGATCATCAAGGTCGTTAATTCGGGCGAGTGCGGGGTCGTAGTCTTGTTTGGCTGCGCGATGACCTGGTTGAAAATATTCTTCAACTACTTTTGATTTTTCTAAAATTGCGCTGAGTTGCATTACTTCATTTGGTTCAATTGTTTTTTCTGCGTATGCTTGTTTGAGGGTTTCTCTGTCGTTGGTCAGACCATAAGTTGCAATAACTTTATTTAATAATGACTCTGGTAATTTGAATTGTTTTTTTGCAATATCGTATTCTGTGGGATCGTACCATTGGAGTAGGATTTCTGTTGATATAGCTGCGAGTTCTTCTTCTGTATCAGGAATCGCTTCGATTTTCCCATCAATTCCAGCCCATGCGAGCGCTGCTTGGCGTTCTTGTTCTTCTTGTCGTAGTCTTTCTTGTTCTTCGGCAAGTCTTCGGGCTTCTTCTTCGGCTTGGCGTCTTGATTCAGCCTCTTCTTCAGCCTGCCTTCGCCTTGCCTCTTCTTCTTGACGTCTCTGTTCTGTATCGAGTGTTGCGAGCCTTGCTTGTTCATCTTCATCGATTTGTTTGAGTGATAGAGCGGTTGTGCCGCTTGAAATCTCAACTCCGTTCAGAGAATCTTCTGGCATCATATAAACAGTGATGCTTCCATCTGGATTTTTATTATCTTTCCTAAATTTAGGTTTTTTGCGCTTTGTGTTTAAGTCGGCAACTGCTCTGTCGATTGCTTCTGAGAGCTCTTTAGTCTCAGGATTTATTAATCCCTCTTTTGCAGTTCGTTTGAGCTCATATTTTTTATTTGTGTCAGATACTTGTACGGGGACGAGTATATTCAATAGATGATCGTGGATTGTCTCATCTATGAAATCTAAATCTACTCCTTCTTGAGTTACATCTCCTGCCTTCTCTCGGTAAGTTTTTGCTTTTTTCTGATATTTAAGGGCTAGTTCTATACCACTGTTGAATTCAGACAGGGTTATTTGGGGCTTCTTTATAGTTTGTTTGAATACTCTATCTGCTACTATTGCGCACATTTCCGCGAAACATAGGGCATTTTCATATTCTAGATTTGAGAATCTTTCTTCTATCGCTTCTGCAATTTGTATCAATCCTGATAAATTCCCTCCCTGTGTTGTATGTAGTTCTATAGCTTCTGACATGTAGCCTGGTAGAGCACGTGGGTCCTTTGGTATTCCAGATTCATCTAGTGGTTTGATTTCCGCTGAGGCAAGGGTTGTTTTCCCTGATTCATCTTTTAATTTGCCTAGATCTACGATTAGCTCTCCATCTTTCTTTGTAATTACCTTCTTTTTCACTCCTCCAAAACGCATTTCTTTTTCTCTCACTGGTATTTTTTCTTCCTTGCCTTCAGGATCGGTGATTGTTACTGAAAGGCGCAATATTTCATCGCTTCCCATTGGGATTACTGGTGTGACTTTAATTTTGTAAGTTCCGAGGCGATTTTTGACAGTGAACTCTCTTATGAGTAATTCACCTATTGTGGTGCCTGCGGTTATTTCTGCCTGTTCTTCTGAAGAAAGGCCTTCTTTTGGGACTAATTTGCCTCCTTTTCGCATTCCTACTAATGAGAGTGGCGTCCCGTTTATCATTATGGTTTTCATGTCTGCACTTGCTTGCATTGAATGTGCTCCGAATAAATATTCTACATTTTCATCTCCATATATATATGTTTCATTTCCATGCTCTTTTTCAGCACCTGAATTTATATTTTCTTCTAAAGCTTGGAATGCTTCTAGAATCTCAGGGTCTGTATTTTCTATTGATTGAGATAACTCTAGGCGACCGGTTCCAATGACTTTTACTTTTGTTCGAGGTTGTAGTTTGATATTGAATGTTCTTGCTATAGTTCGGATAGAGCTTACTTCTTCGGTTGTGAATATACCTTCTCTTGCTGAAAGTTGCTGCGCTAGAGCTGCTCGACTTTCAAATTCTTTAGTTGAAGTTGGAGAAAACCCGTTATATGAGGCTATTAAGCCTATTACAGCTTTTTTGTAAGTAATTTGCGCTTTGTTATTTGGGTTGTGTTTACCTGGTTCTATTTTGTCTCCGTAATTTTCCTCTATTAATTTTATAAGTAATTCGTATTTTTTTGCTGCTTGCGGGTAATATTTGTTCCTTAAATCTGTTCTTGCCCCTCCATGTAAGTCATTAAGCGATTCGTAATGACCTCCCGCCTCTTTGACTGCATCCGTTCTGTATTTAAGTGGATCTTCTGGTAGGGTAGGGCCTGTCTTGCTTGGGCCAGTTGCAACCGTTGTAGTAGTTGTGGCTCCCAGTCTTGTTGTTTTGAATCTTTCGAATCTTGATGCGAATTCCGTATCCGTTGTATCTGGTTTTACATCTACATTTGGATCGTTTGTGCCAAATACCGCAAAGAGGTTTTCAACGTCTTGTAGCATTGCTTCTCTTCTGTCAGCCCCCATTCCTGTATAAAAGTGAATTTCGCTATTTAGACCAATTTGTTTTAATGCCAATGAAAATACAGTTCTAGCCATAAATTTATTTTGAGCTGGCTGTGTTATTGGGCCGTCTCCAGTTTGCATTACTGAACTCTGTTTCTCTCTGTAAACTTGTTCATCTGTGGCTTTGGTTATGAATGCGTCTTTATCGAGAGCTTGCAAATCCTGAATGTAAATTGCCATTGTTTTTTCAATATACTCTTCTTTCAGTTCTCTGAATGTATCGGTGTTATTGAATTCCTCTATTAGTTCGTCAGTAGCATCTCCCTGCAATTCTTCCCATTGCTTGAGGCTGTCCCAAGTTGCTGAGGATGTATCGATGCCGTCCAGATAACTTCTGGTTCTATCGATTGCCTCTTTGATTGGTGCTTTTCGTTCTCTGGCGGCTTCATCTCTTTCTAGTTGTTCTTCGAGTCGTGCAGCCTCGGCCTCAGCTTCTTCTTGTTCTCTCTGCCTTCTCCCTTCTGCCTCTCTCCGCTCTCTTTCTTCTCTTTCTTTTTCTTGCTCTTGTCTGCGTTGTTCCATCCTCCTTTCTTCTTCTTGTCTTCTGCGTTCTTCTTCTTGATCTTCAGCTTCTTTGGCCGCTAGTCTTCGAGCACTTTCTTCTTCTTCTTTTTCAAGCGTTGCCACTTCATATAGTTTTGCCAGAATGGGGCGATCACAAATTGCGCGTACATCTTTTCTTTCTTTTGCTGTTAATGAATCATATATATCGAGTTCTTTTAGATATGCATCAATCCCTTTTGTACTGCTACCGCTGCTTGTATAGAAAAAGCCTTGGAATTCTTCAAAGGTTGTGAATCCATGGGTTTCGAGTTTTTGTATAACTTTTGCACTAGCAACAAATCGTCTTTTGTTAGAAATTCCTGTGGCAATTTCTTTGAAAGTCTCTATGTCGGCAGATTCTAATATAGCTTGTTCTGTAACTGTAGCTTGGTATCTTTCGATTGTCTCTGGTTCTACTCCTGAGCGTTCCCCTATAAACTTCATACTTTCTTTGATTAATCCAATTTCGTCACGAAAATATTCTGGATCATCAAAATTTATACTACCTGTTTTCGGTTTGTCTCTACCTTGTTTTTCGTATAATTCTCTTAAGCTTTTACTAGCTTTGAAATCTTCAATTGTAAGTGCGCTTGCCGTTCTTGTTTCAAATATCTTCAAAATTTCTTGCCCTTGAACTATATCGTCAGTGAGCTTTGGATCCATTCCAACTTCTCTTACTTTTAGTTCTGTGGGGGGGTAAGCTTTGATTTGTCTAGCTTCTTCGAATTGAGTGCCTATGTCATTTATTCTTTCAAGTTCTGGCAGAATTCGGTCTATAGTTGCATTCATTTTTTCTTCTGGATTGTCTAGCTGTGCTAGCATTTCCGATATGTCTTCTTCAGTAGCTTCGTTTTCTTGAAATGTACGTCCTATGTCTTCTGGACCTCTTGGTATTTCTAACTCTCCTGGTCCTATGTTTCCACTTGGTTCATCTTCTCCTGTTTTCCAAACAAGCCTTTTTTCGAGATCATTGTCTTGAGCTCCAAAAGGTGAGGAGAATGGATCGTTTGGGCCGAATCTGTGGTAAGGACCTGTCATATGAGCTTTTTTGTTTTTATTTTTGAGATCTAAAAATCCTTTTTAAATCTGTATATTTTACCACAAAAAAGGCTTCCTCTTAAGGGAGCTTGGCTTGACGTGGCATGGGAAATATGGTGGTCGGTTTAGCGCGTACCGTTGTAGTTGGTTGGATTGATTATCTAGGCTCTTTAGCCAGAAGATCATCCCTTCCTTCAGCGCTAAGGGCTCTTTTTATTCCTTTTACGCCGAATACTGCTTCTAGATCCTCTCTACATTGTGTTGCTTGACCTTCGGCAGTGGTTTTGGCACCTCTTAGTAGTCCTAGCTCTTCTTTCAATTCTGCAATTCTTTGTGTTGTCTCGGGGTTTTCTGTACCGGCAGCTTTGAGGTCCTCGATTTCAGTCGTTAGGTCTTCAATTTCTTTTTCAAGGCCTGCTATTTTCTCTGCATCTTCTGTGGTAGTTTCTGCTTTCGTCGATTCTAATCCTTCGATTTCAGCTTTTAGTCTTGCAATTTCAGTGGCAGTTTCTGGATCAACTTCTCCTGCTTGACCTTCGGTTCTGCTGTCACCTTTCGGTCCGCAGCTTCCGATACCGAAGCCGGTTCCACCTCCTAATAAGAGAAGAAGTGCGATAGCAACGCCCATTGTTATGCGCGCATGTGCTGCAAGTCCTCCTAGGCGTTTTGGTAGAGGGATTTCTAGGGTTTCTCCATTTTTTTCTTCTGGGGTTTTTTCAGAAATGTCATCCAAATCAGCAGTCGCTACTAAAGCTTCAATTTTTCCTTTTTCAATTCCTAAATCTTTTCCTAATCCCCTTATCGTAGTTCTTAGTTCGCGTACTTTACCTTCAAATTTTAGGGCGGCATCGCTAGGTTCACTCTCCCATTCAGGTTTGATTGTTATTCCTTCTTTTTCTAATTGACCCCTTAGGTCCGCTGTTCTTGCTCGAAGTCCACCATCTTTTAATTTACCGTCTTTTGATTCTGTTCCAAATATTTCCTGTAAAGATTTAACTAATTCGATTTTTGTAGTGTATGGAGCCTTTCGTTCTTTAATATCCTCTAACTCAGGCATGGTTTTGTTTGTTGGTTGGTAAATTTGTGAATTTACGTTAGTTCCTCTGTTTGCAATGTAACTTAAGATGAAATAATATTCTTCACGACTCAGGGTGGCATTAGGATCCTCATTTATTTTTGGCACCTTCCATGCTGTTAATCGGCCTGATAGGTTTTTATCTTCAAATGTGTTTGTTCGCCTTGCCTTCAATGGTGTGATTCCTTCCAGTTCTGTTACTATTGCCATTATTTGACCTAGAGCCTTTCTTCCTTTTTTGATTGCGCTGTTTGGTAAAATCTCATCCTCTGGTCCGATGGAATCGGGTAGGTTTTCATTTAATAATCTTTCTATCTCGTTATGTTCTTTTTCATTTATGGCCTTGTGTAGTGCTTGAAAAAATGCAACGTGTGGTTGTACATTTGAATACTTGCCTCTAATACGTTCGACTGCAGTATTTCTTGCTTGTAGAGCTCTTTTTTCGTCTCTTGCTACGCCCGTACTTGAATAACCGCTTTCTAATACTTGTAGATAACCTGCTAATTTTGATGGAGTTACTTCATCAAATTTATTTTTCGCTTCATCAAGATTTCCATCATCTCTTGCTTCTAGTCCGTCAGCATATGATTGTATTGGTGACCATGTAGAACCGAGCTCTCCACTTGTGACTAAGCGTACAAATTCTTCTTCCAAGGTTGCTTCGATATCAGTTATATCTGTGAGAGCTGCTAAATAACTATGGATAAGCTCTGCCCTCCTCAGTTTTTCAGTTCTTGCTTCGAGATCAGCTTGGAGTTCAAAGTATGATCTGTCTGGCCCAGTTGTATCCCTATCTAATGCCATAATTATATATTTAAGGTGTGATTTTACAAGTTGGTGGAGCTTATGTCAAGAGCTGTTTATGAGTCTTCTTCTTGGTTTCTTTGTGAGAGTTTTTTTGCTATCCACTTTATCAATCGGAGTTCTTGAGCTTTACTCCACATGCTTGTTCTTAACGATTTAATGAGTAATCCAATATTGAATCTTGAAGAAGATTCTACTTTTTCTAGAGCGCCAGATTCTTCTACCTCTTCTTCGCCAGAGTCTGTTAATAATTTTTCGAGTTCGGCTTTTTGGCTTGGTTCTGTAATCTCATCAGTTATTAATGCTAATATTGAGTTGGCTATGTTCCCGCTAACTTCTGTTAAATCTTGGTCTAGAGCTATAGAAGCTTCTTCGATTGCTTCAGTCGTTTGATCTAATTTCTTGGGGATTTCTCTTACTGTCGTTCTACCTGCCGTTGTTCTAGCTTCTTTAAGCGGTTGACGTACTTCTTCTAGAGTTCGGATTAATTCTTTTAATATAATTATACTGACCCATGGATATTTTTCTGCTATTTCTCTTGCATTTGAATCCTCTTTTCTTCTGTCATGATCTTTTCCAAATAGAGTGTTTTCTTTTTGATTAGGATCTGTGCCCTCTAAGGTTTTTAAAGTTTCTTTTAAAAATTCTTTGATACCTAGGACTTTAACGGCGAGCTCTATGTCAAATATATTGGCATTTTCTCCTTCCTCCGTGCTTTCCGTTGTAGGTTCTGTCAATACCTGTTCAGCTTGTCCTAGTACAGCCTTTTCCATATCTTCTCCTATCGTATTCCATGCTCCATTTAGACGATTTCGAAAAGCTTCTATTGCTGCAGCTACTTTTGGGTTTTCTCTTTCTGCGCTCAAAACTCTCATGGCATTTAGCCACATATCTATTGCAGTTTCGGCTTGTGGCCAACCTTTTGCGGTGAGTTCGTCTGTAACTTCGTCAAGATTTCTAAAATTGATAGATGACATTTAAATTCTGGGATTATTGGATTTATATTTGCGCGATTTATCCAGTTTCATTTAAGGCATCTAGATCGATCGTTGGAGCCGGAGTTGGCGTTGGTGTCGGTTCTGGGGTGGTTTTTTCTTCTTGCTTTGGAGCGGTCCCTGATCCTTCTCTTAGACTTTCTAATTCTGATGGAGCATCATATCTTTTAGTAGGAGTTATAGGTTCCTCTGGAGTAACTTCTTCTTCTTCTTCTTCTGGTTCTGTCGTTGGAGTTGGTTCTGGGGTGAGTTCTTCAGCTTCTTCTATAAGGCCACCGCTAGGAGATGGTGCTTCGGTTTGAGGGGATTCAGCACGGTCTAGATGTCCATCGTCTTCATCTGGAGTATCTTGTTCTGTAGGGTCTTCTAGAGTTTCATAATTATCTCCGGTGTATAGAGCAGGTGATTTTGTAAGCAGGAAACCTAGTATTACTCCAATAAGCAAAGCTACTGGGAGTCTCCGCTCTCTGAATACATCAATTATGTTGTTAATTACTTCTGCCCATGATGTAGTTGGCTCTGGGGTTTCTGATAGGGCTTCTTCTACAGCTGTGCGTGTGTCCGCGCGAACCGTTCCCAATCCTCGTGTTAGTGTAGCTACTCGTCTGTCCAAATTTTCGACCTTTGCAAGAAGTGTTTCATCTGATCCTTGGTCTTCGTCTAATGATAGATTACCAGCGTCTGCTTGGGTTAGGATGTCTTCAATTCTTTGGAGTGACTCTACCTCTGCTTGAAGAGGGGTAAGCTGTTCCATAGTTGCCTTCATCAGTGGAGCTTGGTCTTTTTCTAGTGTTGTTAATTTGTTCCGTAATTTCGGTAGAAAAGATTCTTTTCCTTCGGCTGTTGAGTCTGCCGTTTCTGCAAAAGCTTTCTTTTCTTCTGCGATTCTCTGGTTTTCTGCTAGAGTTCTTCGTGAGGCTTGATCTTCTGCTCTTAGTTCAGTTGCTTTGCGTTCTTTTTCATCAGTTTTTCTTTTAGCCTCTTTGAGTGCAGCGTCTTCTTCTGCGATCTCTGTGTCGAGTTTTGAGATTTCTGTAGTTAACCTTTCTTCTGCTTGAATTGCTTGAATATATGTTTCGACTTTTTTTACGGCAGGACCTTTCATGGCTCCTTTTGTCTTATCAATTGATGCTTGTAAAGCTCTCACTTTTCCATATCCATGTTTATCTCCAAAAATCGACATTATCTCTTTGCGTAGTAGGCTTAGTTTTTCTTTGGATTTTTCTTGAAGAGTTTGTCCTTTTTCTGCGATTTCCCGAGCTTCGGCGTTTCTGGCATCTCTTGCGCGTTCTTTCTCTGTAATATCTCCCTTTACTTTTTCTAAAACATCTCCATCAAGGAACCCTAGTGACCCTTCTAAGCTTGTAATTGCTGCTATAAGTGCATCTCGAGCTTTAGTTTTCGTGGTATATTCATTTGAATAATGGTTTAATTGCGCCATAATGGTATCGTGATATTCTTTGATTTTTGAATACCAATTTTCTAATTGAGTGATACTTGGAACTTGTCCTTTTTTCGGTAAATCTTCTGAAGTGATTGGTTCCGGTAGGGTAGTTGTGTCTGAGAAGAGCTTTCGAATTTCTGCGTCTATCGCTGGGAAATTCACTAATTTCTCTGCAAATGCGACTGCATTTGTTTGTATTTGGGCATTTAGCGCTTCTCTTTCTAATAATAGATCTCTTAACTCTACTTCTCTTTTCCTGAATTTCGTTCCTTCTTTTGTTTCTATAGCTTGCGCCAAATGAGCTCTTAGGTCTCTTGCTCCTGTTCTTTTACCTTCTATTTCAGTCTCTGTTGCACTGTTCATGTCAGTTTCTACGGCTGTGTCTAATTCAGCTAACTCTGTTGCAATTGCTGTAATTCTTTGTTCTGCGGTTGTTGCTTTTGCTGTTGCCTCTTCTACTGCTCTGAGAGCGGTATCTCTATCTGCTCGATCTTGAGATACTGCTAACTCTACTTCTCGTATTTGAGTTGCTAATGCGTTTGTTTTCGCTTCGAGTTGACCCTTGCTGTTTCGTAGGTTTTGTAGTCTCACGTCTTTTTTAGGGCCTTTATCTCCTCTGAGTTGAAATCGTATGTCTGCCAAGACCTCTTTAAGTACAACTTTATCTTTTTCCGCTAGCTCAGTTATTGCTTCTCTTTTAGCGGCTTTTATTGCCCTTAGTGTGGTTATAGCTCCTGCTAATTTAAATCCTAATTCAGCTTTCTTATCTGGATCAGTTTCAGCTTGTGCTTGTGCTAATATTGCTTTTCTAGTTGTATCAGCCGCTTCGATTTGTCTTTCTAATTCAGTTAATTCCAGTGTCATAGTTCCTATGCTTGCTTTTTCTCTGGTAATTTTTTCTAATTCTGCTTGTTTTGCAGCTTCTTCTGCAGCTTGTTGAGCAGCTTTTTCTTCTGGAGTTCCTCCTGTGAAGGCAGCTAAATGTGGGGCTGTGCTTGCAGTCATTTCTCTTGTCAAAGGGGCACCATCTCCTAGAAATGGGTTTGCTGTTGCTAGAGCTGCTGGATCTGGAGCTGCCGCGCTTGGATCATCACTTGGTATTAAAGTGACTAGTTCGCCAGTTTCTGCTGGGCTATCAGATCCATCAGATCTATCTAGTCCGTTTCCTTTCTTTGCCATGTTACATGGGTTTAAAAACAAATTAAGAGAGCACTTTAATACTTTGTTGCGATATTGTCAAGTATTTTTTGTAGTATTTTATTGAGTGGGGTTTTTCTTGTGTTTGGGAGTCTTTTTCTTTATCTTTCGGTGGACTATATTTTTATCTTATTTTTCATGGAATTTCCACTTATTGTTACGAATTTTAAAGCTTATGATGAGGGTTTTGGAGAAGATGCGGTGCGGATGGCGAAAATTCATGAGAAGGTTTCGAAGGAAACTGGGGTTGTGATTGGAGTGGCTGTGTCGGCGATTGATTTGAAGGCTATTGTAGAAGCTGTGTCTATACCGGTTTTTGTGCAGCATATTGATCCGATCACTCCTGGGCGAGGGACGGGAAGTGTGCTCCCTGAGGCTGTGAAAGATATTGGGGCGTATGGGACCCTCCTAAATCATTCTGAAAAAAGGCTTAGTCGAGAGGTTCTTTTGGCTTCGATTAAACGTGCAAAAGAGGTTGGTTTGAGGCATATAGTCTGTGCGGAAAGTGCGGATGAGGCGGAGGGGTTTTTGGAATTTGAGCCGGAAATGTTGGCGGTGGAGCCGCCGGAGCTCATAGGTGGTGATATATCTGTGTCGACTGCGAATCCCGAAATTATTGATCGGACAGTTGAAAAAATTGGCAGGGGGAAGGTGATCGTAGGGGCTGGGATCAAAGATGCCAGAGATGTGAAAATTGCTTTTGAGCTGGGTGCTTCTGGAATTCTACTTGCATCTGGAGTAATGAAATCTGCGGATCCGGAAGCTGTGCTTCGAGATCTTGTGGAAGGGATCAAACAGGCGGGGTAGAATTTAAATGAGAAGTAGGGGTTCTTTTGGTGTGAAAATCAATTAGAGTTTTTTTCTTGATCAATGTATACTTCTTTCACAATCAGTTTTTAGGTATATCTTAAACAATTTGTTTTATGCACATCGACATTACTACTCATGATATTAAGGTAAATCCAGAGCATAAAGAATATGCTATTGAGAAGCTTGAGGCGTTGGGACGTTTTGATGAACGTATTTCGGGAGATGCTACCAAAGTGCATGTTGAATTGAAGAAATCAGTTACACGTACAGAAGGAAAACATGTGGAATGTCAAATTACTATGGCTGTTCCGCGGTCTATTCTTCGAGCGGAGGTACATGCAAATCAAGTAGCCGAGGCTATTGATCTTGCTGTGGCAAAATTGAAAAAACAAATTGAGCGTTATTCTGCGAAGAAACATAAACGTGATAAAGAAGGACGATGGCTGGCTGGTGAAAAAGGAATTCTTTTAACTGATTTTTCTGGAGAGGAATATAAATTTGAATCAAATATTACGCGTCGCAAGAGATATTCGAATACTTCTCCAATGCATGAAGAAGAGGCTATCGAGCAAATGGAGCTTATTGGGCACAATTGTTTTGTATTTGAGAATCTAGATACCGGGCGTTTTTCTATGGTTTATAAAAAAGATGATGGCACTTATGGAATTGTAGAGCCAAAGATGGATGGGGATTTAGAGTAAACCTTATTATTTAAAGCTTAAAAAAAATGAGTGAAGGTTTAAAGAATATATTTACAGTTACTTCAAAAGTTATAAAAGGTGTTGGAATGGGGCGTCGCCTAGGCTTTCCTACTATTAATTTAGTTTACCCGGAGCATATAGACTTTGGCACTGGAGTTTATCTCTGTGAAGTTGAGTTGCCAGATGAAGCTTATTTTGGGGTGATGCATTTGGGGCCTCGGGAGACTTTTGACAATGTGGAGACTTTTGAGGTTTTTCTTCTGAATTTTGAAGGTGGGGATCTATATGGAGTTGAGTGCAAAGTAGATATTTTGAAAAAACTCCGAGATGTGAAGCGTTTTGAAAATAGTGAGAAGTTAGTGGCTCAAATAGAAAAAGATATAGAGAAAGCTCAGAAACTTTTGACTTAATAAAAAACTGTTTTGATTAAAATTCTTCGTACAATTATTCCTGATCGGCATCCGCTTCGCTTGTCTTATCATAAGTTAAAGGCTGTGGCTGCTGCTATTGCTTATGGATTTCCTGCGAATAAGATGACTATTGTTGCTGTGACTGGAACAAAAGGGAAAACTACAACTTGTCATTTGATTGCGAAAATTTTTAGTCATGCTGGGTACAAGGTGGGGATGACTTCGAGTACGCATTTTCAAATTGCAGATCGTAGGTGGGTAAACAAAACTAAGCAAAATACTCCATCTCCTTTTGCTTTTCAAAAGCTTTTATCTGATATGGTCAAAGCTGGATGTACGCATGCTGTTGTGGAAGTTTCTTCTCATGCGGTTACTCAAAGTAGAACTTTTGGACTCAATGTTGATACCGCGGTGCTGACTCAAATCGACAAAGACCACATTGATTATCATGGAAGTCACAAGGCTTATAGAGGGGAAAAATTAAAGCTTTTTCGAATGCTAGCATCTAGCAAAAGAAAGCCAAATGTGAAGAAGGTTGCGGTTTTAAATCAAGATGATAAATATTTTGATGAATTCAGAGGTGTGACAGTTGATGTACTTTTTACCTATGGTTTTTCGAGAGGAACTTGTATTGCAGAGCATATTAAATTATCTGCGGATGGTACTGAATTTGTGTTGAAAATTCCAAATCATAAAGAGCGGATTGTGAATAAATTGGTAGGTAGGTTTAATGTACATAATGCGCTCGCGGCCGCGAGCGCTGCTCTAGCAAATGGTATTAATACGCATACAATCAAAGATGCTTTTGAAGAGCTTTCTCCAGTTTCTGGACGCCAAGAATGGGTTGATGTTGGGCAGAAATTTTCTGTAATTGTGGATTACGCTCATACCGTAGACTCTCTTGAGAAAGTTTGTGCGCTTTTCAAACCTCTTACTAAAGGGAATTTGATACTTATATTTGGATGTACGGGTGGTGGTCGAGATAAGGGGAAACGTTCACAGATGGGGCGGGTTGCTGATAAATATGCCGACAAAATTGTGCTCACAGATGATGATCCATATACAGAAGATCGAATGGGAATTCTAAGAGATATTGCCAAAGGAATTAAGAGAGAGGAGGGGGCTGGCTCCGGTGCTACTGGAGGTGGCCTTTGGCTTGTGCCTGATCGACGTGAGGCGATTCGCCTAGGTCTTGCTACTGCAAAAGCTGGGGACACTGTACTCATCACTGGAAAAGGCTGCGAAGAAGTTCAGGCTATAGGGGAGGGGTTGATACCTTGGGATGATAGAAAGGTTGTTAAGGAACTTTTGAGTCGAGAGTTGGAACTGGAGCTTGATTCTGATAAAACAGTGCGAGGTAATAAATGTTTTGAAAGCTGACGCAAGTTTGTGAAGAGAATTTGTGCTTATTATTTAAATGGGAATAACTCATAAAATGGATAATCCACTACTGCTCCCATCGGGATTCTTGATCGTTGATAAGCCGTTTGGCTGGACTTCTTTTGACTGTGTGAACAAAATTGCTTGGACTATGAAAAATAGCTTGGGGCTCAAGAAGAAGCCAAAAGTTGGACATGCTGGGACGCTGGATCCGCATGCTACTGGGGTACTTGTTGTAGCTGTTGGTAAGGCTACGAAATCTCTGGAGCAGTTGAAAGGTGCTGATAAAGATTATGTAGCTGAAATTGGTTTTGGAGTAAAATCGGAGACTTATGATTTGGATGGCGAAGTTGAATTTATTGAAGATATTATTCTCAATCCTTCAAACACCTCTCTTTCAAAATTTCTTACAGAAGTGAATGTTGAGAAAATTCTTTCAGAATTCCGAGGTGAGATTGACCAAATGCCTCCTAAATTTTCGGCTCTAAAAGTTGGTGGTAAGAGAGCCTATGATCTTGCTCGCGCAGGGAAAGAATTTGAGTTGAAGCCTCGCAAAGTTGTGATTGAAAAATTGGAGTTCATGGATAGCGGGATTAAGGAGGTGTCAGCAGCGCCATCATTGGTAAAAGTCCCTTTTATAAAAGTATTTGCAACGGTTTCCAAGGGTACTTATATGCGTAGTTTGGCACGAGATATCGGGGAGATACTCGGGGCTCCGGCGGCCCTCATAGGGCTCCGGCGTACTAGAGTTGGTCAGGCAACATTGGGAGGAGTTATTAAATTGAATTCTGACATGAATTCTTCTCTCGATGGTTGTGGCCGAGTTGTAAAATTATCTAAGGAAACTTCATTTGAGCAGTTGAAGGCTGGGTTGATTGGGGTGTCTGAATTGATTTAATTTTCATGCAAAACACGACTCTAGCGTAAGCGAACTTCTATGTGCAATATGCTTCCTGCGTGAGTATATTTTTATGTATAATACGCTTTCCACGTGAGTCAACACTCACCGTGTAATATTGTTATTTTTTCGTCTAGTCGAAATGATAACCCTTGGTTTTGCTTAGCCATAAATCAATGTTTGCAAAGTCGATTTCCACTTGATCCAAAATGGTGAGCATGTGGTAGATTTATGATGTTAAACATACCATTTAACTTGTGATAAATAGCCCCTCAAATCATGAAAAATATAAGAAATATTAAACAGCTTTCTGATAAAAAATCTGCGAATGATTCTAGTGAAAAACTTATAAGTTCTTCAAACGAAAAGTTTGCAAATCTTTCCGACAAAAAATTACTCGCAATGTGTCGGGAGTACGGCACTCAGGTTCTATTTTGGCGCCAGAGATTTATTGGGCTTCTTCCAGAAGTTAATCGTCGCAGACTTTATGAAAAAAAAGGATATAATTCAATTTTTGAATTTGGGAAACGAATGGCGGGATTGAGTGAAGCTCAAATTCGATTAACAATCAATCTTGAGAAACGATTTGCAGATAAGCCAGCCTTGCATGATGCGCTAACTGATGGGAAAGTTGTATCAGGAGGTGCAAATATGGAGGATCTATTTTCAGGTAGGAAGAAAAACAATCCTCAAAGAGGAATATGGAACTAAGTGCTCTGTGTCAAACTGTGGTCGTGATGCGAGCTGCATGCACCACACTGCAAGATTCGCGCTGACCGGTAGCAATGATCCACGCTTTTTAGCGCCACTTTGTCGAGAACATCATGAGATCGCACATTTGATAGATAGGAGGGTTATTAGCAAGAAGATGTTGTAAATGCAAAAGTGGTCGCAAGGGGATTAGGTTGAGATGCTTAAATTTAGAGAGAAGAAGTTAAGTTGAGATAGCTAAGGCAAAGAGAGGGGTGAATGAGAAAAATGATAATTGGTTATAAGAGAAAACGGAGTAGTAGTTATATAAATAAGTTGGCAGGTGGGCGGTCATCGTATAGAATCTTTTCATGAAGAATAGAGTTCTTATAATTACCGATTATTAAAAAATTTTATGCAATACCTTTTCCCATTTTTGGTGGCTTCTGTTGCATCTCTTATCGCATGTCTTGTGGTGCTCCGAGTTTTCCCAGAGTTTAAATTGATGGATAAGCCGAAAAAATATGGATTGAAACGTGCGCCAATCCCTTATTCTGTTGGTATTGTTTTGTATTTAATTTTTCTTTCAACCGTCCTTTTTTTCCTACCTGTGAGTCAGTATCCGAGTGTTGTGGGAGTTTTGATTGGGGCGGGGCTGATTGTGGGAGTGTCTTTTTTTGATGACTACAGGCCTTTGCCAGCTTCGTTACGGCTTATCGTACAAGGGCTTGCGGGAGTGATAATTGTGTATTCTGGAGTTGGAATTCATAGTATTTCGAATCCGTTTGGAGAACCGTTTTCACTTGATTCCTATATTACTATGGTAAATGGTTTTGAGATAATCTGGCTTGCGGATATCTTCACGATTCTTTGGATTATTATTCTTATAAATAGTGTAAACTGGCTTGATGGAGTGAATGGACTCGCCTCTGGGGTTGGAGGAATTGCGGCTCTGGCGTTATTTTTCTTGAGTTCTAGATCTGGATTTCACATGATAGATCAAGAGCCGGTTATAATTATGAGTGTGATTCTTGCAGGTATTTTTCTGGTATTTTGGTGTTTTGATTTTTATCCGGCAAAGATGCTTATGGGAGATAGTGGTTCGATGTTTCTTGGGTTTATGCTTGCTGTGCTTTCGATTTTTTCGGGTGGGAAAATTGCTACTGCATTTCTAATTCTTGGTTTCCCATTGCTTGATTTCTTTTGGGTAATTTTACAACGTGTAATTCGTGGTCAGTCGCCGTTCAAAGGTAAAGACAGGTTACATTTGCATGATAAATTAATGGACATGGGAATTCCTTTGCGGTGGATTCTTTTTCTGATCTATGTGCTCTGTGCTGTATTTGGATTTAGCGCTCTTTTTCTCGGTTCTATGGGGAAATTTGCAGCTGTAACAATCATGGCTGTAATTATGATAGTCATGGTTTTAGTTACTTGGCAGGGCGAGCGAAGCGAGCTCAAATAAGGAGCTATTCGTAGCCTTTTTTCTTACTTTCTTTTCTCATGAATTTGTAATTCGGGCATTTCAGTATTCTACAGAAAAAATTGTGATGAGCTCTTCGCCAAGCCGCTTCATGTGTGTGGCAAGGTTCGTCTGTTACTGGATCTTGAAAAAATGGCATTACATGTGGCCAATAGTGTGCTGGACAGCATCTTTTTGCTTTACAGTTTTTCCCGAATCCGCATTTATCTAATGGGACTTTATCGGCAATATTCATCCAAAGTTGGCGTTGTTTTTTCTTCTTCTTCATCATAACCTATTTATAATAGGTATCCAAATGTACCTAAAATTCCTATGATTGCAAGTAAATATACAGTTCCCTTTATTCGGAATTTCTTGTCTGCCAGGAAAAATAGGGCGATGATTTTTTGTACGATACTAGCTATAACTCCTAGAATGATAAGTTGTAAACCTGTGTCTATTGAAATGGCATTTGTTATGGCTTCTGAAGTTGTGGTGACTGCAGCGCCCTTTGCCACTTCGGCGATCGTTACTGTCATTGCATCGAGTGAAATTAATCCAGAGAAAATACTTGTGACGTATAGTCCGGCATCTCCTATGTAGTTGAAAAGAATTTTGATTGTAAGCATCATTACACTGAAGATTCCGCCGAAGATCAGGGCCTGTGAAAGAGTGAATGGGCTTCTCATTTTAACTGCTTTTTTGAGCTGAGTTTTCTTTTTTGAGCGTGAGCGATAATAGAAAATAGATAGCCCGAATAATGCGGCAATCGTGATTGCTAGTGGGAGAATTGCTGCCATGAAGAGTGGGCGGTTTAGCACAAAAAGTTCGATACATGTGAGGATCAAGCTAGATGCTTGAGCTAGAAATAATGCGAGGAGTAGGGCTCCAGTTGGAAAGCGTTTTTCTTTGCTTTGTTCGGCGAGGCTTAGGTTGACTGCAGTAGATGATACAAATCCGCCGAAGAACCCCGTGAGGGCCATTCCTTTGCGTTCTCCTACGATTTTATTAAGTATATAACCAGTGAAGCTAAGTCCAGAAATAAGTACGACAATCAGCCAGATTTTATACGGATTGAGCGCTCCCCATGGGTCAAATGTCATGTCTGGAAGTAGAGGTAAAATTATGAATGCAATGATTGCAAATTTGATTCCGGCGAAGATTTCTTCGTTTGCTAGACTTTTTGCGAATCTGTGAAGGTATTGCCTGAGTGAGAGGACTGTGATCATCGCTATCGTTACTATTACTGCGAGGAAAATTTGTCCATATGCTGTTAGCATTCCGATCATAAATGTTAGGACTGCTGTTATCTCTGTTGTTAATCCTATTCTTTGATGTTTTTGTTCTGCCCAGTAAGCAAGTGAGATCAGTGCGCCCATGATTGCAAGGCCTGCTACAGCTAGAGATATGTGAACGAGTAATCCGAGAATTCCTGATATTGCCCCCATGAGTCCAATAAATGAAAAAGTCCTGATTCCTGCGAATCCTGGATATCCTCCACGCTGCATCATTGTTTCTCGCTCAAGCCCAATTACCGCTCCAAGCCCGAGTGCAAGTAAAATTGATGTGATATTCGGGTCTATGTTTATGAAGTTTAGCATTTCTTCTTAATTTTATGTTGGAATATCATCATTTGGTCCTTCAGCTAGCTCTGGTCCATATATAGGTGTGTCATCGCTTTTTTTGGTTTTTTCTGCATGTTCTGCTTTTGTTCGTCGTGTTTTCCCACGTCTTCTTCTACGACTTCTTGCTGATCCCCCATATCTATAGGGGGTGGTGGCACTGGTGATGCGGTTGTCATATGTTGATTTGCTCACAGTACCTGTTAAATCAAATTCTTCTTCAGCTTGTGTCAAAGCTTTTTCTTCTTCTATGAGTAATGGTGTTATTTTATCTAAGGTCATAAGTAATGTTGGACCTCCTACAATATCAGTTTCCCCATTTTCTATTCTGCTGTATGCGATTATTCCATCATCATATCCGACACTTTCCAACTCCATGTTTGTGTGTCCATTCACATACATGTTTGTAAATGTAATTTCTTCTTCATTGATCCATTCGTCTTCGCTTGGTGGTCTCCATATGCCTTTTAATTGTTTTGCTGTAATTCTTATTGGTTGGTATATAGGTCCGTATTTATCAGCTTTGTCGATTCGAACTATTTCATCTTTAGGGACGCCACTTCCATCTTTGGGAGATTGCCCATAATCTGTATTCCGAAAATCATCTTTTGCTGAGCCTATTGTGACCGTAATCGTAATCAAATATCCGCCTTTCTCAAATTGATGATTATGTTTCCCAAGATTATGACGAGGTGGGTCCCCATCTTTTATTTTGAATGACTTACTAAGTATTCTATGTGCTGTTAGATAGGCATCTTTTACAGATTCTACCGTCTGTTTTTCGAGCCCAACTTCTTCATTCTCAAATCTGTTTATGTCTGGGTTTCGTTCAATTCCTGTATCTAGAGTTTCTTTTCCCATGATTTATGATTTTATTTTTATCTTTGAAGTATACCATTTTTTCTCTTTCAGGACAATTGAGTGTTTTTTGAAAGTAAATTCATTTGAGAAATCTTGGTAATTGAGGTAGATTTACTCCCCGCTTATCGGGTGTATTGTAGTTCCGTTATGTGTTAAATGTAAATTATGACGATTTTTGAGGACATAAAGGCGAAGACTGATATTGTGCAGCTGGTGGGTCAGTACGTGAAACTCAAGAAAGCTGGGCGGAATTTTAAAGGGCTTTGTCCTTTTCATAATGAGAAAACACCGAGTTTTATGGTGAGTCCAGAGAAGCAGATTGCTTATTGTTTTGGATGTCATAAAGGTGGAGATATTTTCAAATTTACGGAGCTGACCGAGAACATGGATATGCACGAGGCCGTTGAGCTTTTGGCGGAAAAGGCTGGGGTTGATACGACCAAATATGACACTGGGAAAATTGGTGGAATGAGCTCAGAGAAAAGGGCTGAGCGTAAAGAGGAGAAAGAGCTTGTGAGAGAGATTTGCACGCACTGTGCGAGTTTCTATGAAGCGCAGTTATGGGAGAAAGGTGATGGGCAGAAGGTGCTTGAATATTTGCGGGGAAGAGGGGTAAAAGATGAGATAATTAAAGACTTTCAAATTGGTTTTGCGCCGGATTCTTATGAAAGAACTTATGAATATTTGATAGGGCAGGGGTGCTCCAAAGATCACATAATTTCTTCTGGGCAGGTATCTGTGAGATCCACTGATTCCTCGAAAGTTTTTGATAGATTTAGGCTGCGATTAATGTTTCCGATTTGGGATAAAAGAGGGCGAGTTATTGGCTTTGGTGGGCGAAAACTTAAGGGGGAAGATGAGCCGAAATATCTAAATTCCCCTGATACTCCCGTGTATAATAAATCTAGAGTGATTTATGGTTGGAACAAGGCGGTTGATGCTGTGAAAGCTGAAGATAAAGTGATATTTGTAGAAGGGTATTTTGATGTGATTGCACTTCATCAAGCTGGTTATAAAAATGCTGTAGCAACTTCTGGGACTGCGATTACCGATGAGCAGCTTAAATTTGTAAAAAGATTCACAAAGAACGTGTATTTAACTTTTGATTCGGACTCCGCTGGACAGAAGGCCGCCCTCCGGGCGACCGATCTAGCTCTGAAAAACAATCTAAAAGTGTATGTAGTTAGCCTTGGTGATTACAAAGATCCAGATGAAGTGTGTAAAGCTGATAAAGGTCTATTTGAAGGGTGTTTGAAAGATGCAAAATACTATTTGGATCATTATTTTGATGAAATTATCGAAGCAGAAGTTTCGAAGAATTTAACTTCTTCTGACAAGATTAGGTTGTGCGAGAAATTCTTCGAAATTTTACTACTCTCGAGTGAAGATATTGAAATCAAGGATTATCTTGAAAAATTAAGCTTCAAATTGCATATCGAATCGCAAGATGTACATGATAAATTTCATAGATTTAAAGTTGAGAAAGAAAAGTATGAACATCGTTCTCCGACAAAAGAAAATCCAGAGGAGAAGGGTGGGCCGGAATTCTCGCCTATAGACTACTTTTTTGGCTTTCTCATGACTTTCCCTGAAGCTATTGATTCTGTAAAAGATGTACTTGCCGAAAATGATCTCGAAGAAACTGCAAAAAACGTTTACAAAGCGCTCACCACTAACTATAATGGCACCGCTCTTGATACGGAGGCTTTTTTTGACGCAATGGATGGGGGGTACTTAGAAACCTTAAAAGTGGTTTCTCTGCTCATAGAAACCCAATACGGAAGCCGTCTCTCAAAAGAGGAATTGTGTAGTGAAGCAGTTGCGATTGCAAATAGAGTAAAGAAACTTCAAGAAAGAAATCAAAAGAGAGAATTGAAGTTTCAGATGAAAGAAGCGAGGTCTAAAGGAATGGCAGAAGAGGAAGAACAATTCTTCAAAAAGTATTCTGATTTAATAAAAAGTCCCTAATGGCAAAAAAACACAGGAAGTTTATAGTACAGCCCTCTGATGAGCGGCTGAACCAGTTTTCGGAGGTTGTTAGAACCCTTATAGAAAAAGGTCAAAAAAATGGGTTTGTCACTCAAAAAGAGTTGATGAAAGCCATGCCAAATATGGAGGAAGATATTGAGCTTGTAGATGAGTTGTATTCGCTTTTTGTTGAGTGCGGGATTGACGTTGTGGATGTTGAAAAAGCACTTATTTGGGGTGAGAAAGAGGGTGAAGAAGAAGGTAGTAGTAGCGGTGGTAAAGGTGATGGAGATGACGATGATGACGACGATGAAGAGAAAAAGAAGAAAAAAAGCAGAGAGGAAAAACATATTACTAAACATACAAGATCCGTTGATTTACAGGAGATTGCGAATGATTCAATTCGTATGTATCTTTGTGAAATTGGGAAAGTAGATCTGCTCACTGCAAAAGAAGAAGCGGATCTCGCACGTCGTATTGCAAGAGGAGATCAAACTGCTAAAACTCAATTGGCTGAAGCGAATCTTCGATTAGTTGTAAGTATTGCGAAAAAATATATTGGTCGTGGACTTTCATTCCTTGATCTTATTCAAGAAGGAAATATTGGATTATTCCGTGCGGTTGAGAAATTTGATCCGAATCGTGGATTCAAATTTTCTACTTATGCGACGTGGTGGATTCGTCAGGCGATCACTCGTGCAATTGCAGACCAAGCGCGAACGATTCGTATACCTGTGCATATGGTTGAGACTATCAATAAGCTTACTCATACACAGCGTCGGTTGGTGCAAGAGCTTGGTCGTGAGCCGCTTGTAGAAGAGCTTGCTGCCGAGATGGATATGGATATGAAGAAAGTTCGGCATATTTTGAAAATTTCTCAGGACATTGTATCTCTTGAAGCACCGGTTGGAGCGGAGGAAGATAGCAAACTTGGAGATTTTATTGAGGATGATGATGCTTTATCGCCTTCAGATGCGACTAATCGTCAGCTTGTTAAAGAGAACATTCATGAGATGCTCCAATACTTGTCTCCACGTGAAAAGAAGATTATTGAAATGCGTTTCGGTCTTTTAGATGGGATTGGACATACCCTTGAAGAGGTTGGGCAAGAATTTGGTGTAACTCGTGAGCGTATTCGTCAGATTGAGGCGAAAGTTCTACAAAAATTAAAGGAGCATCCTACTAGTGTGAAGATCAGACCACTTTAAGAAATTAAATTTTAATTATTCATGACTATGCCTAAGAAAACTGATAAAAAGCCAGCTACTAAGCTAAAAGCTGTTAAAAAAGTGGTTAAAAAAACTAAGGAGAAAGTTATACTTCCGATATCTGCTCCTGTTGCAGAGGTGTTTGTTACGAGAGAAGGGCTCAAGAAACTTAAGGAAGAATTGAATCATTTGAAAACTGTGAGGCGTAAAGAAGTATCAGGAAGATTGAAAGAGGCTATCTCTTTTGGGGATCTTTCGGAGAATTCGGAGTATGAAGAGGCGAAAAATGAACAAGCTTTTGTTGAGGGGCGAATTATTGAATTGGAAGATAAAATCAAGAATGCAAGAATCATCTCTGATAAACATTCGGCAAAGGTTGTTACGCTTGGGGCAAAGGTGAAAATCAGAAGTATAAAAGATAAATCTGAAGAGGAGTACACTATTGTTGGTACTACAGAAAGTGATTCTCTGAATAAGCTTTTATCGAATGAATCTCCTATTGGTGCGGCTTTGATAGACAGAGAAGTAGGGGAGACTATTGAAGTGCAGGTGCCTGCAGGAAAAGTGCGATATAAATTACTCTCAATCAAGTAATCTCTTATCGTCTACGCTTTTTCTTTCTGGTTTTTTTATGTGGTATGTATTTGTCCACGTGAATTGGGCTGTGTGTTTCTATGTGCGTATGTATTCTCTTTTGAAACACTTGATATACATTCCATAATTCATAAAAACTCCAGAGTACTAGGAAATACGCCCATATTCTCATTGAGAAAAATGCTAAACCTATATGTCTGGCTCCGATATTTAGGACTCCTAAAGTTGCAATTATTGCCAATCTGCTTAGGTGCGTTTTCTGTAATTTTCTAGCAATTTTCCTATGTTCATGTTTGCCGGCGACCAGTCTTAAATGTGCTCTCAGCGCCAGGATTAATAGAAAATATATTGCAAGAAAAATACTTAGAGTTCCGCCATTTGGTGTTAGATCAAAGTAATATGAGAGTGTAAATAATTCTGAGATATTCATTTTAGATTATTTAGATTTTTTGATATTTTTTATTAAATATATCCATGATGCTATAGCTATGACCAGAGATATATAAACACCAGCTCGTACATTAAAAATTTCTACTGTAGGATCTCCTCGGAATAGATGTTCTATTAGTAATATTGTTGAAATGAGTCCTATTGCAAAACTTGATCTAGCTCCTTTTATTTGCCGTAGTTTTGGTTTTGATTTCTGTACATGTCGGAATATGAGAATGGCAATTATTAGTAGTGTCATGCTGTAAATCTGGGTCGGGTGTACGGGGTCGATGATCGATACATTCATGTTTTTGAAGGCTATTCCTATGGGTAGATCGGTTTTTGTGCCGTAGCCCATTCCGTCTAAGAATTTTCCTAGATATGCAATTGGGAGTGCGTATAAAAATGGTTCGGTCATGTAATCCATCCATTTTTTGAATGATTCTTTTCTGGTACGTGTTTTCATGTAGATCATGAAGAGTACCGTTATCAGTCCTCCCCAAAATGAGAATCCTTTGTCCCATATTGTAAAAGTCGAAAGGAAGCTGTGTAGCGAGAAATCGTAGAAATAATATGAGAAGTTTGTTGCTACGTGGGTGAATCGCGCCCCTATGAAAAACCCTATTATGAGTGCCGTAGAGTTTTGGTATAGAAATTTGAAATCGCCTCTATTTTTTTGAATAGCTTTTACGAGTAGTTTCAAAAAAACATATACGCTTATTCCGACGAAAATCCATATGGTTCCAAATACAAAAGGTCCGATTTTAAAAAGTGTCGGGTACATTAGAAATTTATATTAATGAGAACTATTGTTATTAGTAGCAGTGGGTATGCGATGTAGTTAAAAGCTCGATTCTGTCTCAAGAACATTTGTTTTGTTTGCAAGATTATGTGCAGTAGAAATATTCCTAGTATTAAATATGTAAATACTGGGGATTCAAATATATTGCTTTGGAAACTGAAATTGCGGTTCAAGAAACTTGTCTTGAAAGTCAGGTAGTAGTTGAGAAAATAGTAGCCAAGATAAAATGTTAGTAGCCAGCCTGTTATGATTATGAGGTCTGGTTCCAATGTACTCACTTTATGAGTTTTCGATTTGAGTCTTTCTTCTTTTGCAACCGACTTAAGGCTGGCTTTTAGTTCTCTTTTTGAAGCACTGAGTTCCCTGATTTTATTTTTTATTTCTGGCTTCATACTGCGTGAAGCTTTTAGCCAAATTCGATAATAATCGAAGAGTTGGCTTTGAATTTCTCTGATCTGAGCTTTTAGAGTTGTTTTTTCTTCAGATACAGCTTTGGTTTTGAAGAATTTTTCTTTTATCTTTCTGAAACTTGATTCGTCTGAAAATAAATCCACATTTGGGCTGGTATCTAATTTGTGAATCTCCAGGAGAAGTTTTTGCGTTTCAAGCTTTATACGCTCCCTTCCTTGTACAAATTGATCTTGATGTAGGTAGATTTCCTTTTTCTGAATGATTTTTAGAAGTTCCTCACAGGTTTGTTTTATGAAATTCAGATTGTTTGAGCTTTTTAGTCGTAGGAGCTTGTCTCGCATTGCTTCAATGTTCTTGATCTCTGCTGGTTTTATTTCATCGGTGAATTTTTCGAGTATTTCATTAACTTTGGTTATAACAAATTTAACTTCGTTCAAAAGTTCTTCTTTCACTTTTTTCTCTTCTTCTGTGAGAATTCCTGGAGTTGCTTCTTCTGCTTTCTTGAGTTCATAGTTGTTTTGCAAAGCTCCTATTTCTGTTCGTGATAATTCTTTTTCTTCTTCTGTGGCATCTAGCTTGTAGAGCGCCAAAATTTGAAAATTATACTCTTCTATGAGACGCTTAAAGGCTTCATTTTTATCTGTGCTTGGGATCGTCCCGATGATTTTTTTACCGTTTTTATCGAGAGCTTCAAATTTGAGTTTTTCTTCATCTTCTGTGTCTTCAGAATCTTTTAGTTCTATACCAAGTACTGCCAGTCCTAAGTTATTTAGTTGGTTTCGGGCATCTTCTTCATTTTCGGCATTTATGAAACCGTTTAGTTTTTTATTCTCGTTGTTGATTGCAGTGTACTGAAATTGCATTGAGACTTTGTTATTTTATTTTTTTCGTTTTCTTTGATAATTTTTTGAAGCTTTGATCAATCCTGTAAAGAATGGATGTGGTTTATCTGGACGTGATAAGAACTCTGGATGAGATTGGCATCCGATCATAAAAGGATGTTTTTTGAGTTCAGCTATTTCTACAAGACCGGCTTCGCGGTACATACCACTGGCTACCCAATTAGAATCTTTTAGTTGTTCCAAAAAATCGTTATTGACCTCATATCTGTGCCTGTGTCGTTCTTGAACTTCTTTCTTGTTGTAAAGTTTCTGAGCTTTTGTGTCTTTTTCAAGGTGACAAGGGTATGAGCCGAGTCTTAGTGTTCCTCCCATCTTGCAGCCTTTGTACTGTCCTGGAAGAAAATGAATTATGTATTTTGATTTGTCGAGCAGTTCTTTTTCATCGAATTCTTCTGAGGTAATTTTTGGATCTTCTAGGTAGTGTCTAGCATATTCGATTGTCATGATTTGCATTCCCAGACAGAGGCCTAAATATGGGACGCGGTTTTCCCTTGCGTATTTTGCAGCCAAGATCTTCCCTTCGACTCCGCGAATTCCAAAGCCGCCTGGGACCAAAATTCCATCACATTCTGAGAGTCGTTTCCACGTTGATTTCTTTTTGCGTTCGAGCTCTTCTGCGGAGACCCATTCTAATTCTAAGTTCCTGTCTTCGTGATAACATGCAATTTTCAATGATTCGATAACCGACAAATATGCATCATCTAGACCAGTATATTTCCCTACAAGTGCGATTCGTACATTTGATTTTTTCTTTTCGATTTTTTCCACGAATTCTTTCCATTTTGCAAGTCTAGGAGAAACTTTTCCGAGTTGTAATTTTTCTGCGACAATTTGAGCTACTTTGTATTTTTGAAATTCTAATGGGACTTTGTAAATTGAGTTTAGCGTCATAGCTGGAATTACCGCCTTTAATTCAACATCACAGAATAAAGATATTTTTTTGAGCATTTCTTTTGTGATAGGGTAGTCCGCTCTAGCAATGATCATATCGGGTTGAATACCGATAGATCGCAGATCTCTAACTGACGCCTGAGTTGGTTTAGTTTTGAGTTCGCCAGATCCCATGAGATACGGCAGAAGGGTCAAGTGTACATACAATGTATTTTCATGCCCCAGTTCGTGTCTCAGCTGTCTAATTGACTCGAGATAGGGCAACCCCTCTATATCTCCCGTAGTCCCCCCTATCTCTACTAGCACGATGTCCGCCTTACTCTTTTTACCCGCTTTTAAAATTCGATTTTTGATAGCTCCGGTGATATGCGGAATTATTTGAATTGTTCCTCCCAAGAATTTACCTTGGCGTTCTTTGTCTAGAACTTCGGTATATATTTTTCCGGTAGATACAGATGATTCCGCTGAGAGATTTTCTCCGATAAATCTTTCGTAATGTCCGAGGTCGAGATCTGTTTCGCCTCCGTCCTCTGTGACGAAAACTTCACCATGTTGGAATGGACTCATAGTACCTGGATCTACATTTAAATATGGATCCAATTTCATAGAAAAAACCTTAAAGCCGCTAGCCTTAAGAAGCGTACCGATAGATGCTGAGGCGATCCCTTTCCCAAGGGATGAACATACTCCACCAGTAACGAATATGTATTTCGTCATGTTTTTATTTTAATTAAATTTTGTTAAACAACGTTGCACAATCTTGCACTTCTTGAATTGGTTGCGGGTGATATTGAGTGTTATATGAGTCCTACGGCTTTCTTCACTTCTTCAAGGGTTTTTAGAGCCCTTTGATTTGCTTTCTCGTTTCCACTGTTTATAACGGAGTTAATGTAATCCAAATTCCCTTCAAGTTCAACTCGTTTTTTGCGATAAGGTCCGAAGTAATCAAGAATGCGTTCTAAAAGCATTTTCTTGGCATCTCCATACCCAAGCCCACCATTTTTATAGCGGTCTGCAAGCTCTTTTTGTTCATTTTCATCGAGGAATAATTTGAAAATTTGAAAGACATTACATTTCTCTGGATCTTTTGGGTCTTCAACAGGGGTTGAGTCAGTCACAATTCCCATTACTTGTTTTTTGAGAACGTTTTCTGGTGCGAAGAATTCGATCGTGTTTCCATAGCTCTTGCTCATCTTTTGTCCGTCAGTTCCTGGCACTACTGCAACTTCTTTTGGAGTGTACTCTTCTGGAAGTGGAAATGTTTCTCCATATTGATTGTTGAATTTCATTGCGATGTCTCTCGCAATTTCCAAATGTTGTTTCTGATCTTTCCCAACTGGCACGAGGTCTGGTTTGTAGAGCAAAATATCCGCTGTCATTAGGACCGGGTAAGTAAAAAGCCCCGCTGTCGTATCTTTGACCCCTTTTGCGAGTGCATCCTTCCAAGAGTGAGCTCTTTCGAGTAGTCCATGTGGAGTTAGGCAAGCCAAAATCCAAGCCAATTCTGTATGTGCGCTTACAGCACTTTGTTGGAAAAAAGTTGTTTTTTCTGGATCAAGCCCAAGTGCAAGATAATCAAGCATCAGATCTGTACTCATCTTCTTGAGCATTGCTGGATCTTTGACCGTTGTGAGCGCATGCATGTCTGCTAGAAATATATACGCCTCATAATTTGGATCATTACTTAGCGCTATATTTTGTCGCATAGCCCCAAAATAATTCCCAAGATGTTGAGTTCCAGATGGCTGTACTCCCGAAAGAATAGTTTTCATAATTTTTTATTTTAAATTCGCCCTGAATTGTACTTCAAACAGGGAAGGGGTGCAAATTGAGTTGAGATCTAATAACATTCTTCCTTTATTTCTAATTTCTTGAATAATTTTTTATAATAACTCGTTTTATCAAATTTATTTGGTTCGGTATTGTCTATTGTTTCACCGCATCTGTGCATTGATTCTATAAGTGCTTTTATGTGTTCTTCTGGGAATGGATGCTTGCCTGATTTTGCTAATTCTATAAAGCTAGAATATGAACCTGACATGTTTTGGTTAGCAAGGCATTCATTTATGATGGATAATATATTGTAAATCAGATTTTTTTTATTCGGTTCTGGCAGTTTTTCAACTATGTTTTCCCAAAAGATCTCCCATGAATCTAGCTGTATATTGTGAATATTATTTTTTTCTATCCATTTCAAAATTTCTTTCGATGGTTTTCTTTTGCTGAAGAAGTAGATGTTTTTTATTTGATTTTTGAATTTTATAATTTGTTTTCTTAGATATTTGTCTTCCAAGCTCATTCCTACTATGATCAATGTGGATTGAAAGGCCATATGTGTTGCAAGCGTATATGCTAAGGTGTCTTTTTGAGTTTTATATTGTTCTTGGGTTAGTACACATGAACCTGAGCATAGGGCTCCATGTGGGTGGTAGACATATCTTTGAAATATATTTTTTATGTGATCTCCTGATGACCCATATAGTTTTCTGTTTCCTTCTTCTACTGCTATATTGAAAGATTTTATTGAGAATGAATGAGCAGCTCCCGCGATCACCCTTGAGGTTATGGTTTCTATATTAAAATTTACTATTGGATTTGCTAAGGTCCCAAGTTTTGCAATTTGCGAAAATTTCCTTAGTACTTCTTCTTTCGTTTTGTCTTCAAGGAATTGTAAAATATTTGTAGATAATTTGCATATTATATTTTTTCTAAGTAATTGATTGAATCTTTCATTTCCTATTTCTTTTAATACTTTTTGCAATCTTAGAGGGTATGAACCCCTTTCTTTCTCCATTAATACAATCTCTTTTTCTAGCTTTTCAGTTAATTCTTTCCAAGAAAGAGACTTATTATCTAGTTGTTTGGTCACTCCTGATCCTATCCAAAGACAGTATCCTTGTTTCAAAATATTTAGTATGTGTGTCAGGTCGGAGTCTTTATTTATTTTTAGTATATTGTTCATATTCTAAACCCGATCAATTTTAATTTCTTTTAGTTCTTCTTTTGTGAGGGCGGATAGGGCTGAGTCGGGGTTAGAGCCTTGGATGAAGATAGAGTAGTGGTAGAGGTCATTTTTGAATGGGATAAAATCCGGCGTAGCGTAGATTGTTAGAGGCTGGCTGGTTTTTATATCTTTTAGGCGCTCTTTTAGGGATTCGATTTTTCTGATGCAAATATTTTCGGCTTTGTCTGTGATAATTAAGCGGAGGATGCGAGAGAAAGGTGGGAAGTTGAATTTGTGACGCTCTTTGATCTCGTGATCGTAGAATTCATGATAGTTGTCGGCTGCTGCTGCCCTGATTGTGTGGTTGTCTGGGTTGTATGTTTGGATTATAACTTCTCCGTGTTTGTGGCCCCTGGCGGTTCTTCCGGCGACCTGTGTTAGGAGTTGAAAAATTCTTTCGCTTGAGCGGAAATCTGGGATGTTGAGGCCTATGTCGGCAAGTACTACTCCAACGAGAGTTACGTTTGGGATGTCCCAACCTTTGGCGATCATTTGGGTTCCGATCAAGATATCTGCTTTGTGTGATTTGAATGAGTTGTAGATTTCTTTTATAGAACCTCTCTTGAGAGTTGTGTCATGGTCTGCGCGGAGGGTGCGAGCTCCTGGGAATTCTTCGTGTAGGACTTCTTCGACTTTTTCTGTGCCGACTCCTGTGAATTTAAAAGAGAGGCTTGCACAGTTTGGGCAAGTGGTTGCTGGGGCTTTTTCTTTTCCGCAGTGGTGGCATTGGAGGTGTATACTTTGATAGTTGGATCTCTTTTTATGATATGTGAATGGGATATTGCAGGTGGAGCAAGTTTCTTTGTATCCGCAATCTCGACAAATCATGGCACTTGCAGTTCCTCTGCGGTTTACGAATAAGAGTATCTGTTCATTCTTTGCGAGTTTTTCTTCGATTTTTTCGTGAAGTAGGTCTGAGAAAATTGAAAAGTTTTTGGCTTTCCATTCTTGCCTTAGGTCAACTATGTAAATATCTCTTTTTGAGCTTTTGGCGATTTTTTCGTCTATGTGGTTGAGTTCGATTTTTGAGCCTTTTTTAGCTGCGTGATATGTCTCAATATTTGGTGTAGCTGATCCGTAGACTACTTTGATCTTGTGAAGTTGAGCTAGTTCTGCGGCTACTCGCTTTGTGTTATAGCGTGGAGTTGAATCCTGCTTGAAACTTGGGTCATGTGCTTCATCCAGGACCATGAGTCCGAGTTCTTTGAATGGAGCGAATAGCGCGCTGCGCGCGCCTATTATTATCTTGGCTTCTCCTGAGTAGATCTTGAGCCAGCTTCCTGTCCGTTCTGTTATGGTTTGGCCGCTGTGGAGGACTGACACTATGTTCTCTCCGAATACTTTTTTGAAATAATCGCTGATTTGTGGTGTTAGTGAAATCTCCGGTAAAAGGAGTAGAGATTGTTTGCCTTTTTCGAGTTGTTCATGGATCAAATGAAGATAAATTTCTGTCTTACCTGAACCGGTTACTCCGTGGAGTAGGTGGAGAAGTTTTTTTGAATCTTGTATGTTTGTGAATGATTTTTTTTGAGGGGCTGTGAAGCTGCATTTTCTGTGATGTAGTGAGATTTCGTCATGCTCTTTTTTGTGCGCAGTGGCTGTGTTTAGATGTGATTCCTCAATGCGTTCTATTAATTCTTTTTCAAGCAAAGATTTTATTATTTGTCTTGAGAATCCTTTGTCTATTATTGATCCCTCTTTTTGATCTTTTATTTCTAATAGTTCTGCTAGGGCTAGTTGTTTTTTTGAACGAGTTAAAAGAGGTCTTATTTCTTCGAGGTTTTTGTTAATTAGGCGGTAGTATACTTCCTTTGGTAATTGTATTTTGTGATCCCAGATTCTTGTCGGAAGAAATAATTTGGCTGCCGCATTTAGTGAACAGAAGTAGTATTCGCTAATCCATTTTATAAGTGAGACAGTTTCTTTCGATATTTCTAATTCTAAAAGATCCCAGATAGGTCGCGTCCTAAATTCAGGTTTTTTGTCTGTGAGGTTTATGGCAAGTCCATGCATAAATCCTTTTCGAAAAGGAACTTTGACAATAGAACCTACTTTTACTTGATCTTGGAATTTTTCTGGGATCGAGTAGGTTAGGGTGTCTATGTTGCAGGCCTGGCTGGGAATTACTTCGATATACATTTGAAAGGGGGTAACTTTGAGACAAAAAAGAGAGCACCTGTCCGGTAAGGAGGATACTCTCTTTGAAATGTTTTTTGAACCTAAATATTAGGTTTCTATTGTCATTTTGTGACTTATTCAGCTCCCATTAGGATTAGTTTAGCTGCTTCTCCACGAAGTAGTGAAGCATCTGGAGCGAACGTGTCTAAAGTGTAACCTGTTACAAGATTCATAGATCTAGCACGAGTTATCCATCCTGCAGCCCAGTGGTCTGAAATGTCTGTAAATGTGCTGTCTGCAAAGCTTGGACGCTCTCCCATAGCTGCTAGTACCATTTTTACGGCTTCTGCACGTGATACTGTAGCTCCTGGTCGGAATGTTCCATCTGTATAACCACCTACGATTCCATATTCTTTAGCAGTGTAAATGTAATCTCCGTACCATTCGTTTGCTGGTACGTCTGTAAATGGGTTTCTGTAAGCTCCTAGCAGGTCAAGTTCCATAGCTTCTACAAGCATCTTTGTGAACTCAGCTCTGTTTACTGCTCTGTCTGGTCCGAATACTTTTGTCTTTCCGTATCCTTTTACAATCCCACGTTCACATAAGTCTTGTACGTAATCATGTGACCAGTGTCCGTAGATATCGATTAGTCGACATGCAGCTACTGCTTGTTCTTTTTCTACTTGAACAGCCTCTTCGCGTGCTGCTTGTTCTGCTTTTTTGGCTAGGCTTGCTTGTGCAGATAATGGAATGTACCCATTACTTGGTGGTAGTGAAAATCCTCCACCTCCACCTGCGCTTTTCTGTGTTGCGTGAGCTGGTGGGTCACAAGCATCTCCACGTCCGTCGTGGTCGCCATCTATTTGGTCAGGATTTGCAACTGTAGGACAGTTATCGATAATATCTCCAAATCCTTGGTTTTCTGGAACTCCGTCACCGTCTACGTCTAGCATTGTTAGACATTCAGTAGGGTCACATGAGTTATTTGGGTCTGATCCAGCTTCTACTTCGGCTCCGTCAAGGAAAGTGTCTGAATCACTATCTGAATCGTTAGGATCTGTGAAGTAAGTGTAAACTTCTTCACCGTCTAGTAGTCCGTCCTCATCAGAGTCTGGATTTAGTGGGTCAGTTTCGTAAATATTTTCTTCATCGTAATCGTTGATTCCATCCTCGTCCGTGTCATCAGTGTCTACGCCTGGGTCACAAGCGTCTCCGATTCCGTCTCCGTCAGTGTCTAGTTGTGGGTCTCCTTCAACTGCAGGAGGATTGTAAACATTTGGACAGTTGTCATCACCGTCTAAAATCCCATCCTCATCTATATCAGAATCAGTTGGGTCTTCGTCACAAACATCTCCAACTCCATCTTCGTCAGCATCTTCTTGTAATGGGTTGTAATCTGCTGGACAGTTATCTACGTCATCGAGGACTCCATCTTCGTCAGCATCATCTTCAGTTGGAGTATCACCACATGATGGAGATTCTTCTCCAAGTGGGTCACATCCATCTAGTGGGTCTGATTCTCCAGCGTCTAGGTCAATTACTCCATCACCGTTCGCATCTTCCTCACCATCTAGAAGACCATCATCATCTGTGTCTGGATCTAATGGATCAGTTCCAAGTACGTCTTCATTTGCGTCAGTAAGTCCATCTAGGTCTGTGTCATTAATTAGTGAACCTAGTTCTGAACTAGATCCATTAGGGTATGAATGAACGATTGTTACGTATTGAAGTAGTGGATTAAGTTCTGTATCAGATAGTTCGAATGATCCGTCTTCTAGTACATCGGCAGTTCCAATGTATGCAGCAGCTTCTTCTTCGCTTGAAGCTACGAATACTTGCACGCTTCCTTTTGTGAAGTCGGGATCAACGGAACCTATAACAGTATTGTTGTTAGCGTAAGTTATTGTTGGAGTTAGTAGCCCATTGTTCGCTCCGTTAAGAAGTTTGATACCTCGGCCATCTAATCCTAAATTTACGATAATATTAGTTCGAAAGAAATTTCCTATTGAGCTTGCTTCTTGTATTGAGATAGCAGCTTCAGCGTGTCCTGCAAAGCGGTTCCAGACTATTGAATTGTCTGAAGATGCATTAACTACTATTCCGTAGTTATTTGTAATGAACGCTTCGTTAGAAAAATCAGGAACTGTATTTATCCAGTTGTTTTGGACAGTGTTTTCATTGGAATTGTTCATTAGTAGGATATCTGTTTTGTTTCCTCCAAGTACGTTTGCAACTTCGGATATACCAATTTGGTTGTTGCTTGATTGATTTAGAGCGATTCCGGTGATGTTTCCATCAACGCTTTCTCCGTTATTCCCAATGAAGTTATTTATGAATGTATTTTCTACAGCTCCATTCAGGTAGATACCATATGTATTGTCCCAAAAGTAATTTCTGCGACTTTGATCCTCAGGATCTGTTTCATAAAAAGAACCAACTTCGATTTCTCGTGAGTCTTCAATTACTAGACCTGCGTTGTTCTCTCCATTGAAGTTTTGAAAAACTATACCTCTTACGTGTCCACCTGTAACGCCTTCGAACATAAGTCCATATGCATCGTTGAATTCTGAGATTGAGCTACCGTCTAGTGCAACGAGTCCTCCTCCTAGGATATTTAGATCATTTGTATTGATCGGATCTAGGAAATTAACTGGTGTGATAGTTGTGTATTCATCGAAATCAAAAATGATTGTATCATTTCCTTGCCCGACTGTTGTAACTGGTTCACCAGTTTCTGCGTCTAGGTTGATGCTACATACTCCGCTGTTGTATGAAGCTTCTTCGATAAGGTCACATTCAAATGGATTTAGCCCTGGGTTATATTCATCAACATCGTCTCCGAATAGAATGTCTCCATTGATGATTTTAAGAGCTTCCCTGAGAGTGATTTCTGTATTTGAAGCATCAGGATCTCCAAATGTGTATGTGTGATCTACGTCGTAGATCGATCCGTCGCTTGAGTTCACGTGAACTGTTGCGGCGAAGGCTGTACTTGCTAGTAGAGCAAGCACGATGGCACCAAGACCAACTCGGAGAAGGTTTTGTACCATAGCTTTTACTAGGTTCTTCATAGGTTTATATTTAAGAAGATAATTAGTTGAAAATTGTTAAAAACAAAATAAGGCGTGATTCTAATACAATCACACCTTTTCGTCAAGCTTTTTTGTGAAGTTTCTTACTTTTCTTTCCAGCGGCGCCATGCGCAGAGTACAGGGCTAGCAGTAAAGATAGATGAATATGTTCCAACAATAATACCTATTAGTAATGCGAAAACGAAGAATTTAACGCTCTCTGCACCCAATAAGAATAGGGCTGCAATTGTAAATAATGTCGATATAGAAGTGTTCAAACTTCGTGCCATCGTTTGATTTAGTGCGGCATTTGCGATGTTATCGAAGGAATTATTTTTCTTCATAAGAAATAGATTTTCTCTGATTCTGTCGAATACAACGATCGTGTCATGAACAGAGAATCCCATAATAGTAAGGAGTGCTGTTACAAATAGGGCATCCATTTCTACATTCAAGAAATATCCTAAGAATGCGAACACACCTAATGTAATTATAACATCGTGCACGAGGGCCACGATTGCACAAAATCCGAATCTCCATGGAGAGACTTCTTTTGGAACTCTTCTAAATGCAAATGCAATATAGAGGACAATCATGACTCCGGCGAACATCAAGGCTAGGAATGCTTTTTTCTTGAGGACGCTTCCGATAACAGGTCCTACGACTGTAAATCGTGGTTCTTCTATTGAGCCAAATCTATTTCTGAGTGCTGAGATCAATTTATCATGTTGTTCATTTGTTATGTTCTTGGTTCGTATGATAAATGAATTCTCCCCACTTGGTAGGATGAGTGGAGAAGAAAAATCTAGGACTTCGTCAACTTCCATGTCTACGTCTACTGGAGCATTTGTAATTGCGATTTGGTAGTCTTCTACTAATTCTTTATGTACTTCTCCAAATACAGCTGTGACATCTTCTGAAGTAGCGGTAGAGCCTAATTGAACTTCCATCATGGTTCCTCCTGTGAAGTCGATTCCGAGATTGAATCCGAATAATGCTACTGCGACAATACTTATTGTTATGAGGATTCCCGAGAAGCTAAACCAAACTTTTGAAAGTTTTACAATCGGTAATATCTTAGGTTCTTTTTTTCTTTTGAGACCCCATTCTAAGAAAGCTCTTCCTCTTTCACTTTCTGCGAGAAAATCTAAGAAGGCTCTTGTGATTGTGATAGCTGTAAACATTGAGACGAGAATTCCGGCTGCAAGGTTGATAGCGAAACCCTTGATAATGGATGTTCCGAAATATAATAGGATTGCACAAGTTATGAGAGATGAATAGTTTGAATCTCGAATTGAGCTCCAGGCTCTGTCGAACCCTACTTCGATGGCGTGTTTCATTGGTCTGTCTAGATTTACTTCTTCTTTGATACGTTCAAAAATAAGTACGTTTGCATCAACTGCCATACCTATAGATAGGATAACACCGGCTATACCTGCGAGAGTTAACACGACAGGGGATGCTAGCAGGAACACCAGGAAGAAGAAAACAAATGAGGCTACAAAAAATGAGATTAATTTCTCCCATCCGGAGTCTTCGTTCTTGAGAATTTTGGACACCAGTACGCCGTAAATTATGAGTCCAATTATGAAGCTCCATCCCATTGGGATTGATATTTTGATCAGGAATATTAAGAGTAATGCATAGACTACTAGGGCGAAATTCGCCATGACCCCAATCCAACGGTAGTAAAGTACCATGTAAATGACCAAGAGTACTATACCGATTAAAGCGGCATTGATGCTCTGGCTGAGCGCATCAGCTCCGAGGCTCGCTCCGATAGAGTATTGTCCAGAGAGAACAATTGGAGCAGGAATTGCCCCCGTGTTTAGGTCTCGAGCGAGTTCAGATGCTTCTTCGTAAGTGAAATTACCTGAGATCTGAGCCTGTCCACCGAGAATTTTTTCGTTTACATTTGGAGCGGAGATCAGGTCTCCACCTACAAATATTGCAACAGGTTTTCCGATATTTTTTTCAGTTAATTGTCCAAATAAATCTCTACCTTCGTCATTGAATTTAATAGCTACCATTGCGTTGTTGAATTGGTCGGCAACTACATCTGCTCGCACGAAGTGCTCTCCTGTGAGTCCTGTTTCTTTCCATCCATCAGGAACAGTTGAATAGAACAGTGCTTGATAGCGATAAGAGGTTTCTTGCACAGTTGCGGTGTGAGCCTCTGTTTTTTCTTCTGATTTTATAATGTGATATCCAAACGGAGTTTCTACTACCTCTGATAATTCTCCTGTATCTAAATCCAAGGCAGCAGCCGTGAAAATTGGATGATAGTATGAATTTTCTGCTCCCATTGGTCTCACCGGCTCGATCAATTTCCCTCCAGTCGTTTTTGCAGCAGGCTCATCAGAATACTCTTTTGCAAGGGCACTGAAATCCTCTCCGGATTCGATTTTACTTCGCACTTCTCTAGCAAGTTTTAATGCTTCTGGTTTGGTTCTAGTTATTGAGAAGGCAGTCTCTGCAGATTCTTTGTGAGCTATTACAATATGGCTCACTTCAGCTTCTTCTTTGAATTCTTTCTCGATTGTCTCGGTTTTTCCTTCTAGGCGTTTAACTACATAGAATCCTGTTTTTTCTTGGAGCCCTTGGTTTGTAACTTGGAATCCGTCTATAGTGTCGATAAGTCCGCTATATAAGTCTCCATCTCGAAGATTTTTTAGAGTATTTTTAAGTTCATCGCTTTCTATGATCTCTTCACTTACAAATGTATTGTTGTCATAAAAATCAACTTTTCCTGGGTATGCTTGAATTTCTTCATTTCCTACAAGTGTGAAAGTCTCACCATTTTTTATTCGTTGTAAAGCGGTAGATGCAATACCTCTGATTTCTTCTTTTTTCTCAGTTGCTAGCTCTTCGACGCTCTCTTTGAATTCTAATTGAATTGTTTTTCCAACTGTACGTTTGGCTTCTTCGATATCCTTGATTCCGGCGAGTTCCACAATTATGTGGTATTCATCTGCGATCACTGAGGTGTAGATATTTGGCTCTGATACTCCAAGACCATTTACACGGCGATTGATGATTTCCGTTATACCGTTGATTATTGGTTCCTGATCTGCTTCATCTACCTTTCTAAGGTCGATTTTATAATCAAGTTGAGTCCCACCTTGGAGATCTAGTCCTAGATGAACTTTTTGATCTAAATCTAGGCCTGGTAGCAGGTTTGTCTGTTTTTCTTGGGACATATTTATGAATCCAAGAACAAGGGCCATTACCAAAATTGGTATTATCCTTGTCGAGAGTAACTTTTTCATAGTTGTGTAATTAAAAATTTAACTTTTTTAGTGTAATGTCGAATCTAATTCTTCGTTGTTTCCTTTTCCCGATCTACCATAATCATCTGCAAGTTTTACTACATCGGTGAGTTCTGGAGTAGATACTTCAAAAATCTCACTATCTTCTATAGCTTCAACGCGGTGGATAGTATATGGAGTGATGTCGAACTTGTCACCAGGATTTAAAATTATTTCTTGCAGGGACTCTTGGTCTGTGCCGTAAGTAAACTTCACCTGTCCTTTGTATAAATATTGAGTTTCTTCTTTTTTCTCATGATATTGTAGAGATAATCGTTGACCTTTTTTTACTTCAAGAATTTTCCCTGCGTAATGATCGGTGTGTGCAAACCATATTTCGCGACCCCAGGGCTTGAGTTTGATTTGTATGTCCATGTTTGATTTTTGTTTAAAGTAATTCTTTTTTATGTTCTCCCACCTCTTTTATAAGTTTTTTTAGATCGGATGAATGTTCTTTTGAGCAGACGAGTAGGGCATCTTCGGTCTCTACAATCACTAGATCTTGCACGCCGAGTGTTGCAACTAATTTTTTTGAATAGTTGTATATGAGAGAGCCCTTTGTATCGATCGCTAGTACGCTACCTTTTTTCAAGTTACCGTCTGGGCTTTTGGTTAATTCTTCGTGGAGAGTTTTCCATGTTCCAATGTCGCTCCATCCTAAGTAAGCTGGAATTATACGTACTTTCTTCTTGTTGATTTTCTCCATGATTCCGTAATCGATAGAGATTTTCTCGCATGCGCGATATTCTTGTTTGATCTGACTTTCTGCCCAGTCATGTCCCATGTTTTTCATCATCTTCATGAGTCTGCGGTATGTGTCTGGCAGGAATTCTGCATAGGCTTTTAGGATTGTGTCGATACGCCATACATAAAGACCCGTGTTCCACATGTATTTAAATGATTCAACTAGCTTTGCAGCTGTTTCTGCATTTGGTTTTTCTACGAATTTTTCGAAACCATAAATCTCGTGCCCATCTACTGGTTCGAGAGCATCTCCGAGCATGACATAACCGTATGCTGTACTCGGATAACGGGCTTTTACTTCTATTATGTTGATGGTGTTTTCCTCACGAGCTATGCGTTCTGCTACTTTCAATTTTTCTTGGAAATTCTTTTTCTCTTTTATCAATTGATCTGAGTAAACGACTGCCATCACTTCATGTGGATGATCTTTTGCTATGTAACTTGCTGCAAAGCCAATGCAGGTCGCGGTGTCTCGCATGGCCGGTTCGACTATGAAGTTTTTTTCAGGGATTTCTTTTGTCTGAGCTTTAACTTCTTCAATATATTTTTCGTTGGTTGCAATGTAGATATCTTCTGGCGCAAGAAAATCGAGACGGTCTATCGTCTCCTGTAAAAGGGTTTTCCTTGATACGAGTTTGTGTAGTTGTTTGGGGCTTTCCTTTCTTGATAATGGCCAGAGGCGAGTTCCTGATCCCCCTGCTAAAATTACGGCTTTCATTGTCCAATATTATATGCGGTACGTATTATACTGAAATCAATGCTAAATACCACTCAATTATTCTTTCTCCGTAGAAGAATGCGATATAGGTGCCGATTACCAAAAATGGCCCGAAAGGAATCATGCTTTTTCGATTGAATTTTGATGACGTTAGGAGGATTAGGCTGATTATGGCGCCGGCTAAATATCCGCTGAACAAAGCCACAATCACTAATTTCCAGCCAAGCAAAACCCCCATGAGTGCGCCGATTCGTAGGTCGCCGCCGCCGATCCATCGGCCGCCGGAGATCAGAATTTGCAGTGCGAAAAACACAACCGGTATCGCAAATCCTATGAGAACCTCTGTAAATCCGAGTGAATATCCTGGCACAAATGGCATGAGCAATCCCAGTCCAATTACAGGTAAAAGGATCCGATCACTTATTTTCATGTATTTGATATCGTAGAAAAACGTGAAAATTAGTGCTGCAAATGCTAGAATATAATATATTCCTATATATAGAGGTGATCCTAAAAATAGATAGAGACATAGAAATGTGGCCCCAGTCATCAGTTCTAGGGCAGGGTAGGTAAGGCTGATTTTTTTTTCACAATTCCTACATTTCCCACGTGAAAATACATATGAAATTAGAGGGATTAGATCTAGTGGACGGAGAGAGTATTTACACTCTGGGCACTTTGATCTGCCAAGCAGGATCCCTTTTTCGTTTTCGTGTATTCGGTGGATCAAGACGCTCAAAAAACTTCCGATGCAGGTTCCGAATATGAATATCAGGAATGGTATTGATGCTTCCATTTTTAAGTTTAGTTAGTTGAATTTGGAGTTACTTCTTCTGCCGCTTCAGCCTTTATGATTGCATTATATCGGATCATGGCTTTTTCACCTATGGCTGTGCCTTTTTCTAGTTCGTATGCACGGTTGTAGTTGGCTTTGGCTTCTTTCAAATTATCTTGCACCTCATACCAGATTCCTAAATTCAAATATGCGGCTGCCAAGTTTTCATCCATTTCAATGGCTTTGTCTAAATTCTCTTTTGATCCTTCCACGTCTCCTTCTTCTGCCAAGGCCCAGCCGAGTAAATTGTAGCTAAGTGCACTATCTGGGTGAGATAGTACGACGCTCTCTGCTATTTCTGTCGCCTTGTTTGAATCACCTATGAAATCCAGGTAAATCCAAATTGCTTTTATAAATGCATCGAGATTTTCAGGATTAACTTCAATCAATTTTTCATAGTATTGAACTGATTTTTCGTATTCTTCATTTTTGAGATATCCTTCTGCAAGTTCTTTAAATACTGCTTCTTTTGGTTCAAAACCATTTCTAAGTGCAATTTCCAAATGATTTATAGATTCTCCATATTCGCCTTGTTTTTTCTCGGCAAGTCCCAGGAAATATAGAGTCTCTGGTTTACTTGGGTCTATTTCTTCGGCTTCTTTTAGGCTTGATATTGCATCGAAATATTTCTCTAGATTCAAATAAGAATACCCCAGGATTATCCATGCATCACGATATTCTGGATTGGCTTCCAGAACGTCATAAATTACTTGTATTGTTAAGTTGTGCTCGTTTATTTCACTTAAATTTTGAGCTAGCAGAGTGCGGAGATAAGTCTCTTGTGCCCCCTCACTACCTTCGAAAGTTGTGAATGCATTTAGTATTCTTTTAGCATTGTCAGCTATTTGACTCTCGGGATTGATTTTTAGAACTTCTTCTAAATTATATTTTGCATCTTCATATCTCTTGTAAAGTACGCCGAGTAGGCCTCTGTAATAATAAATTCTTGCATCGTTGCCTTCTATGGAGTTGAAAATTTTCTCAGATTTGTCGAATTCGCTGAGGCTTATATATGTAATTCCAATTAGAATTTTTGATTCAATATTTTTTATATCAATTTGATTAGCTATTCGGAAATTTTCCAATGCTTTTGTGAAATCTTTTTCGCCGAAGTGGACTTTTCCGATCTTGATATATGGTTCTGGCAAAGTGGGTTCGAGTTGACTTGCCAGGCTGTATTCTGTGATCGCAAGGGTAAGATACCCATTTTGAAACCGGCTATCTCCTTTTTCGATATGCTTTGCATATGAAATTCTAGTTCTAATTTTTTCTTTGGTTTCTACTTCTTCTTGAACGGCTTCTTCTTGAGTTGAAAAATGACTTGTAACGTATTTGGTTAGTCCAAAATGTTGTATGAGAACAACACTTAGCAGTATTAGCGTGAGTAAGATGAGTAGGTTTGAAAGTTTTTTCATTTTATTTTGGCAATTTGGATTTTTGCAAATGACATAGTGCAATTGCGATAGCATCTGCGGCGTCATCTGGCTTGGGTATTTCTCTTAAGTTGAGGATTACTTTAACCATTTTTTGCACCTGGAGTTTATCTGCTTTCCCATCGCCTGTCACGGTAGATTTTACTTCATTTGGGGTGTATTCGTAGATGTCCAGACCGGCATTTGAGGCTTGTTGCATGAGCACTCCGCGGGCTTCTGATACGGTCATTGCTGTCTTAATGTTTTTTGAAAAGAAAAGTTTTTCTATAGCGCAGGTTGTCGGTTTGTATTTATTGATTATATCAGTTAAATCTTTTGCAATTTCATTAAGTCTTTCATGATGAGGTTTTTCCGCTTTTGTCCGTATGCATCCATAATCTATCAATTGTAATGAATCTGATCTTTGTTTGAGTATAGCAAAACCAGTAGTTGCAGTTCCGGGATCGATGCCGAGTATGATCATATTCTATTTTAAATAGTACATGTATTATAGGGGATGAGCGTGTTAAAACAAGTCGCCAGTTTTTACCTCGGATGGTGATCATTTTTGGGGAAGAAAGGATATGTTTCTAGTAATTCTATATCGATTCCATATTTCTTGAGGGTTCTTATTATCCCAGATTCGCTGGTCCATTCGAGATATGAATAGAGAGTTCTTCCTATAGCTAGTCCATCTTTTGACGTCCAGGCTAAAAGATTTGAGATACTCCATCCGTTGTTAGGGGTACTTCTTATGAACTCTTCCAGGTATTTTTTTACCATTTTTGGATCCCTGAGTATTCTTCCTCTAAATGGATTACGTGTTATATATTTTTCATATCCATATTTCATAAGAAATGCGTCTACTCTACTTTTTATAAATCCTATGTTTCTTGTGAACCACTTTCTTATTTTCCCCCCGTCAATTTTATTTCCTGGGTATTCTTTCAAATCTTCGGAGGCCCATGTTTGTCCTTTTTTCAAAGACTTTAAAAATCCTGCTAATTGCACAATGCCTTCCATTTCGCACCTTATCATTTTTGATCTTTTTATAATGAATGGATTCCTCTTCAATAATTCGGCTCCTTCTGGGCCAGCCACTATAAGTATTGATTCTGGGGTCATTTCTCCTATGAGAGAACAAATTCTGTGGCGTATTACCTCACCGGAATATTTTGGATGGGGCCAGTTTTTCAGATCACCGGATGCCCATTCCCCATTTCTCGTTTTTAGAAATTCTAGAAATCCTGTCCTTGCGGAATAATCGAATCCGGCAATCTCTTTTTCGCACATTTCTTCGAGATCAAGTTCTAGTGCTAAAGCCAATCTGGCATCGTTTCTAGCTCGATGAAAAATGAAGAGATATTGTTGCATTAATAGGTCGTCGGTGAGGGCCAATGTCAGTATTCTTTTCTTTACCGTCGCTGCCAATTCCCCTAAATCTCTTGCTGTATGCAGCTCTATGCCTTCAAATTCACTGGTCAGGTGGTCTTCCCAGCTGTTTGGTAGGTCTACCTCTATAATTTCGATTAAGGGTTTTGCTACCTTGCAGACATCATGTATGCTTAAAGTTCTCATCAAAAAAGTTTACGAGGTGTCATTGTAATCGTTTTTTGTTGGAGAGCTAGTTGATTTTTGTTTGTAATGTGATGATTTCATATCACAACTGTCTCGATTTTTCGAGATCTTTCTCTGGCATCGATGATTATAATTTCTTGGCCTTTGAAAGTGAGTTTTTCTTTCTTCAGAATTTGTACGATTTCTTTGGTTGTAAGCTTGGCGAAATTATTTGTACAGAATATTTCATTTACGCCCCAGACTAGTGACAATTGGTTCTTTGTTTTTTCGTCTGCAGTGAAGATAACGTTGTGTTTGAGAGGTCGATATTTTGCAACTTTTAGAGCGCTTTCTCCTGTGCGAGTTAGGACAACTATCATGTGTGCTTCCATATCAAATGCGAGTCTCACTCCAGCATATGCGTTTGCACAGATCACTGGCATGTTTTTTATATTTGTCGGCATGAGAATTTCATGACGTTTCATCTCTTCCTCTGTGACCGTTGCGATTCGTTTCATTATGCGAACGGCTTTTATAGGGTAGGGGCCAGTTGAAGTCTCATTTGAGAGCATTACGGCATCTGTGTGATCTAGAATTGCATTTGCAACATCGCTAACTTCGGCCCTTGTCGGAGCGGGATTGTGAATCATGGATTGGAGCATTTGAGTGGCCGTGATGACTGGTCTGGCATATTCGTTTGCAAGGTGAATCATTCTTTTTTGCAAGATAGGCACATACTCTGGTCTCACTTCAACCCCCAGGTCTCCGCGGGCCACCATAATTGCGTCAGAAGCTTTTATAATTGCTTCCAGAATTTTTTCTTCTACGGCTTCTCGTCTTTCAATTTTTGCAATTACTTTTATATCAGTTCCTTTGAGTCGGCGTTTCAAATCTCTTATGTCTTTGGCATCTTTTACGAATGAAAGAGCGATGTAATCCACTTTATTTTTGATTCCCCAGGCGAGATCTTTTTTGTCTTTTGCTGTGAGCGTTGCGGATTTTAGGCAGCCATCTATTACATTGATTCCTCTGCGTGAAGTGATTTCTCCTCCGCAAATTACTTTGCATTCTATGAGATCTTTACGGTTTGTTTTTAGAACTTTTAATTCGATAAGTCCGTCATTTATAAATATTGTTGTGTCTTTTTTAACTTCTGAGGGAAGGGAGTGGTATTGCAGCGGCACGATAGTGACGCTTTCTTTTCCTGCGCGTTTTGTTGAAAGTTTAATAATTTGTCCTTTCTTAACTTTCACAGGTTTTTTTAATTCTCCTACGCGAATTTTTGGACCTTGGAGATCTTGTATGATTGCAATTGGTGTGTCGAGGTTCTTGGCAACCTTCCGAACAGTTTTTAGAAGATGCGCATGATGTTCATGAGTCCCATGCGAAAAATTGAGCCGTGCAACATTCATTCCGGCCTGCACCATCTTCTTGATAGTTGTGTAGTCATCTGAGGATGGTCCCAGCGTTGCTACGATTTTTGTGTTTTTGAACATCTTTAAAATGCTAATTACTCTCAGTATTATAGCGCATTTCTGATTATAATTCTATGGATTACTTAACAGTCACGCTTTTCGCAAGGTTGCGGGGCATGTCGGGGTTGTTTTCGCGCAGCAAAGATAGGTAGTAGGCGAGGATTTGGATTGGGATGATGTTTACGATTGGGGATGCATTCCCGGCATCTGGGACCTTAATCCAATAGTCGAAGATTTCTGAATTCTCGGGGCTGACTCCGATTATGTAGCCGCCTCTTGCTTTGATCTCCATAGCATTTGAGAGAATTTCTTGTTTGTATTCGTCATTTGCAACTATTGCGATGACTGGAGTCCCTTCGGAAATCAGGGCAATTGGGCCGTGTTTGAGTTCGCCTCCGGCGAACCCTTCCGCATGAATATATGAAACTTCCTGCAGCTTGATTGCAGCCTCCAGAGCTATTGGGTAATTCATGTCTTTTCCGATGATGTACATGCTTTCTGAGTGATAAATTTTGTCTGCGAGAGCTTTTATATGTCTCTCGTATCTTGGATTTAGCATGTCGTTGATTTGTCCTGCCGCTGCGATTAACAGTTGTTCTCCTTCTTCTAATCTATCTGCGAGTGCGTATGCGAGTAGGGTCAAAATTGCTATTTGAGAAGTGGTAACTTTTGTAGATGCAACGGCTTTTTCGGGGCCGGCTTTGACTGGGAGTACGAAGTCTGAAATTCGAGCCATGGTTGAGGTTTCTACATTTAGAATTGATGCAATATTTGCTCCTTTTCCTTTTGCAACTTCTATTGCCTCTAGAGTGTCCGCCGTTTCTCCGCTTTGCGATACCGCTATCATTAAACTCTTGTCTTTTATGAAATGCTTGTAATGATTGAATTCTGATCCGAATGCTACATTGATGTGACGTTTTGCCACGTGTGCGAATAGGTATTCCGCTACCATACACACTTTTCCAGCGGTTCCGCATCCGATCAAAAATGTTCCATATGCGTTTTTGATACATTCTGCGAGTTCCAAAATTAATCCAGCATCCTGATTTATTGCCCTGTGAAGAGTGTTTTTTTGCTCTGTGATTTCTTTTATCATGAAGTGTGCGAAGTCACCTTTCTCAGCACTTTCCAAATCCCAATCGATTGTCACAATACGTTTTTCAATCCTCTTCCCTGATTCCATATCATAGAAATGCGCACCATTTTGATCAATTGTCACCATCTGTCCATCGTCCAGATACATTACGTCTTTGGTGTGTTTTAGGAAGGCCGGGATATCCGAAGCTATGAAATATTCATTTTGTTCTTTGTCGATTCCTACAATCAGCGGTGAGCCGACGCGAGCCGCGATCAATTTATTTTCATCTTTGCAGATCACAACAATTGCAAATCTCCCATGAACCTTAGCCAAGGCTTTTTTAACAGCTTCTTCGAATCCTTCATGTAAATAAAGACTGATCAAATGAGCGAATACCTCTGTGTCAGTTTCAGAAACAAATTCTACCCCTCCCTTTTTCAATTCCTCTTTCAATTCAAAGAAATTTTCAATAATTCCATTGTGTACGAGTACGATATTTTTATCTGCTGAAAAATGTGGATGTGCATTAGCCTGTGTTACTCCTCCATGCGTTGCCCACCTTGAATGACCAATTGCAATGTTTGTTTCAAGGCCTGTGTCTTGTGAATTATTCGATAAAACTCTATCACTTATTTTTCCGATTTCTTTTTCAATTTCAATTCCTTGAGCTGTTTTGTAAGCAATTCCCCAAGAGTCATATCCACGATATTCAAGATTCATAAGCCCTCCCGTGATCAATTCTTCGATATTGGTCTTTGGTCCGAAATAAGAGAAGATTCCGCACATAAGCAAAGTTGTTATTGTCTTTAAAAATGTTGTAACTTAGACGCTCCGTATGATACCTTTCTGTTAGTTTATGTAAAGATTATTCTATGGATGAGAAAGGTTCAATTTCGCCGCTGATTCATAATTTGATTCAGAGTCTGGAAAACTCTCCTGATATTTTGCAATTTCGCGCATTTAAAAAGAGAATGAATATGTCGATTCTCTTCCTTGTTATTTTTCTTTTTGGAACTTTTGGGTTTCTTATGATTGTGAGTGAATTTGCACAAGAATATTCGAAGTATGCATTTCTTCTGGTTATTGCTGCATTTTTTTCGATTTTTGCATTTATGATTTCTACTTCAAAAAAAACACAACAACATGCTGAACGTTATAAAACCCTTGTTGTTGAGAAGTTGATTAGGGATATCGATAAACGATTTCAATATTCCCCTCTTGATAAGATTTCCAAAGAGGATTTTGTCGATGCCGGATTGTTCAATTATGTTCCGAATCGTTACAAAGGAAGTGATTTATTTTCTCTAAATGGGAAGGTAAATGTTAAATTTTCTGATGTGAAAGCTAAAAGAAAATCTGGAGGAGGGAAGAGTAGTAGGACTCGTACTATTTTCAAAGGTCAGTTTTATATTTTTGACTTACATGAAAAGCTTTCTGAAGGGCCTATGTATTTCTTGCGTGGCAAAGAAGATTTGCTTACTGCCTCACTTGGCAAGGTTATGAAAATATTTGGAGGAAAGGGGCGTGGAGTTGCTATTCCTATCTCTGATCCTGCCATTGGCAATGAGTTCCGTATGTTTGCGCCCTCTGAAGATATAGGAATGAGTTTTTCCAATAAATTTTTGTCTATAGCACGAGGCTTGAGAAGTAAATATCCTGAAAGAGCCTTCGTATTTTCATTTAAGCAACATCGATTTTCTTTAGGATTCTCTGGTAGAAGCAATAGATTTGAATGTTCTTTTGCACGTGAAATCTTGAATCCAAAAATTCTACAACTCTATATTGATGATTTTAAAGAAAGTATTGATATAGTGGATTTTGCACTTAGCGAACTTGAGAAATGGTAGAGGTGCTTGGCTTGCAATTAGAGCTCAATTTTTTTGGTGTTTTTGTGAATATTTTGATTCCTGTGCGAGTGACTACTCCCATGTCTTCGATTCGGACTCCGAATTTACCTGGGAGGTAGATGCCTGGTTCGATTGTCACTATCATTCCTTCTCGGAGGATGTCTTTGGATTTTATACTGAGTGAAGTTGGTGGATCGTGTACTTCTATTCCAACTCCATGGCCAAGAGAATGTGATTCTTTATAGCCTGCATCTTCGATGATTTTTTTGGCAATTTTGGCTATAGATGAAGCTTTTATGCCTGGCGCGATTGCCTTTATTGCTGCGGTTTGGGCCTTTAAAACTGTGTTGTAAACTTCGGTTTGTTCTTTGGTTGGTTTGTTTGTAAAAATCATTCTAGTCATGTCTGAACAGTAGCCTTGATAGCGAGCGCCCATGTCGATTAGGACTGGTTCTCCTTTGCGAAGCTTGTGATCAGTTGGGGTGTGATGAGGTGAGGCTGAGTTGGGTCCGAATGCTACGATTGGTTTGAAGCTTATATCTTCTGCACCGTATTTTTGGCAGAGCTCTTTGATTCTCCAAGCGACATTTTTTTCAGTCTGTTTTGGTTTTAATTCCTTTTTGATTTGCTTGAAAACTTTTTCGATTATTTGTTGTGCCTTGCGTGTTTTTAGAATTTCCGATCTATTTTTTTGTACACGCATATTTTTGGCGATTTCACTTTCGGTTTCTTTGAATTTAATTCCTTTTTCAAATAGTTTTTTGAATGATTTTAATCTCGAAATTGTCATGTCTTCTGCTTCGAAATACATGTGTTTTACCCGATGTTTTTTTAGTCCTTTTTGAAATAATTCTTTGAAATTCTTATCCTGAATAATTAGTTCAAATTTGAGTTTCCCTTTCAACTTTTTTGCTTCCTGCTTGTATCGGGCGTCTGTGATGAAATAATTTTTTGTCTTT
>JABINC010000010.1 GCA_018697675.1 Candidatus Peregrinibacteria bacterium | reverse complement strand
TTATTTCCATGAAAATCAATTTGTCAAAATCGACACTCCAATTTTCACTCCGAATGCATGTGAAGGAGCTACAACATTATTCGAATTAGAATACTTTGACGAAGGTACGGTTTACCTTGCTCAATCAGGGCAGCTTTACCTGGAGGCGGCGGTAATGTCGGTTGGAAGGGCCTTTGATTTTGGTCCAGTTTTTCGGGCGGAAAAAAGCAAAACTCGTAAACATTTAATCGAATTCTGGATGATGGATGCGGAAGCGATTTACGTCGAGCATGATGAAAATATGGATATTCAAGAAGACATGATGAAGTTCATTGTGAAAAGATGCCTTGAAAGATGTGCAAAAGAATTGGAAGTTCTTGAACGTGATACTGAGCTATTGAAAAAATTATTAGAAAACCCATTCAAACGCCTCACCTATGCAGAAACAATTGAGGAATTACAAACCAAAGGATCACAAATTAAACATGGTGAAGATTTCGGAGCTGAGGATGAGAATCTCCTCACGGATGATAGTGATGTACCGGTATTTATTCACAAATGGCCGAAAAATATAAAACCTTTTTATATGAAAACGGACCCGGAAAATCCAGAATTGGTTTTGAATAATGATTTGATCGGAACTGAGGGGGCGGGAGAGTTGATTGGTGGATCTCAGAGGGAAGATGATTATGAAATTCTCAAGAAAGCGATTGAAGAAGAGGGATTAAGTGGCCCAGAATATCAATGGTATCTCGATCTTCGCAAGTACGGATCTGTTCCGCATAGTGGGTTTGGACTTGGGCTCGAGCGCATGGTTCGGTTCGTCTGCGGAATCCAGCATATCCGCGAAACAATTCCATTCCCGAGAATGCTCACACGTTGCAGACCTTAAATATAATTAACTAATTTAAAAAAATGGATTTTCACAGTTTACTTATATTAATGGTGATAGTGTATTCTGCTGGAAAGATTTTCAGATATTTTCACTTGCCCGTACTTTTTGGAGAACTTTTAGGAGGAATTATAGCTGGGCCGGTTTTACTGGGACTCGTGCAACCTGGAGATGAAATAATTAAAGTTATAGCCGAGCTAGGAATATTTTTCCTAATGCTTCATTCTGGACTGGAGACAGATCCTCGAGACCTCATGAAATCTTTCAAAAGCTCAACACTTGTGGCTCTCGGAGGAGTGATTTTGCCATTCGGACTTGGGTATTTCGTGACTCGATATTTTGGATATGACGTGATGACTTCTGCTTTTGTAGCAATGGGTGTCTCGATCACCGCTATCGCTCTTTGCGTGCGACTTTTCAAGGATTATGGCCTCACAAAAACCAAGGCATTTCATGTAGCAATGGGCGCCGCCATGGTCGACGATATAGTCTCACTTATAATGTTTTCGGTGATAATAGGAATAGTCGAAACAGGTGGATTTGAGCCGGTTGCTCTGGGGATACTTCTCGTAAAAGTAGTGCTGTTTTTCGCAGTAATAATGTGGGCTGGATTCAAGCTCGCAAAACATTTAAACAGACTAATTTACTCTGGGAACCGCGGCTTTACAGTCACCCTAATCATCGCACTCATAATCGGCCTTCTCGCTGAAGCGATCGGCCTCCATATTATTATCGGGGCATTCCTCGCAGGGCTATTTATCCGTGAAGAAATTATCGACTCAAAAGCTTTCCATAAGATCGAAGATAGAGTTTACGGAATGGCATATTTTTTCTTCGGACCGGTGTTTTTCGCATCACTCGCTTTCCATCTAGACTTCACTATTTTCATAGAAGATCCATGGTATCTCGTGGCATTGATAGTGGTTTCGGTAGTAGGAAAACTCTTTGGATGTGGACTGATTGCCAGATTCTTGAAGCTCAGCAAATGGGAGTCTCTCGCAGTTGGAATTGGTATGAACAGCCGTGGAGCAGTTGAATTGATTATCGCATCTATCGGAATTTCTCTCGGAATTATCAATGAAACAATTTTCTCAGCCCTTGTCATAATGGCATTTGTCACAACTCTGATGTCAATACTTATGATGAAGCCAGTCGCTAAGCATCTAACTCTCAAGGGAAAAGCTAAAGACAAGTTAGCTTCAGTTTTGCACCGTTAGGCCTTAAAAAATCAGCAAAAGTATGCTATAATCTAGAGATTTTAGAATCTAGATTGATTAGCTATGAATGCACGCCCCGGGACAAGGCCCGAAGAAAATATAGACGCAAAAAAAGAAGGCTTCCACAAGCTGGCTCTAGCCCTATGGAATAAAGGCGAAGTTAATGAAGAAGGACTCGCTAATCTTTGCTCAATGGCAACGACTTTAATTGCCGAAAACGCTACTCCAGAAGAAGCTGAAACAATAAAGCTCAACTTAGAGGATCCGGCTGCAATAGCCCAAAAAATCAGGGAGTATACCAATGACAAATTACCAAAATTCGAAAGGCAAGAAGGGGACCCAGAAAATAAAGTTTTCAAATTATTTGTAGTAAATCTATTACACCTAGTGCTTTCATTAGAGAATATAAGTGATGCCGAAATGGATCACGAAAAAGAACGCAGAGCAGCTAGATTCCAAAAATCACTGGAAATGCTGCGTCGCATCCTCTCAGGAAATTACGAACAAGAAAAATTCAACATCACATCAGCGAATACAATCACAGATGAAAGACAAACTACCCGAACCAGTCTAGAAGATATCTCTGGGTTGGAGGAAGCGGCTTAAAATTTAACCTATCAAATGACAGACCAAGAAGAACAACCAGAAGCATCATGGGAAGAACTTGTAGCCAAAGCGGAAACTTTAGACAAGCTTAAAGATGGTCTAATTCTGAGTGGCGGCGAAATACCTCAATCGTGCGCCAATGCCATGAGGGAATTGAGAGAAAAGCTACTTTTGATATTGTCAGGAGAAGGCGCTCTCACATACAAAAAAACAGGAATCCTTCCAGGTAATGCATTTGACAAAATGAAAGGAAGAGATGGGTTCAAAAGGGATTTAGAAAGACTTAGTCAGCAAATAGAAAGTAATTTACCTGAAATTTTAATAGCTATAAGGAAAGGAGATAAAGATGAGATGAAGGAATGGCTCGAAACGTTGAAAATTCCAATCTACGATCCAGCGGATGTGGCGGAGGTTATGGCGAAATGGGTGCAAGATAATCCTGAGCATGAATTGTCACAAGGGGGGATTTTAAAAGAAGAGGTGGGCTTTGGCATGTTAAAAGAGTTGCAAAAGGCAGAAGGGCCTTTTATAGGGCCGGATGGGAAATTGAAAAAGGAAGGACGTATTAGGCAGTCGGTAGAGGGTACGAAAGGGGTGAAGGCGCGAGAAGAGAAAGCAATTGATATGAAGGCTATGGAATGGGCCAAGGGTTTTTTCTTCGCCGATACTATGTCGGTTCTTGCATTGGCAGTTACATTTGCTGTAATCCCAGCAGCTTTAGTTCCTGCTATTGGAATACTAACAGGATGTCTGTTTGGCGCGGTAGTGCTTCCGACTGCCGGGATGTATGGCTGGTCGGAATCAAGCAGGAAAGAATTTTTAAAACTAATACATGGTCTAAAACACGTGCAAAAAGGGAATGTACCAGAAGAGGTCCGCGACCAATTCCCTGGGGGAGAGTTTAATGATGAGGCATGGGGATTGAATAAATCTATCGCCGAAATACAGGAGCTCCCAGACCCTGAAACATTAGCAGAGTTATTAAGCACCAGGATTAAGTTATTGGGATATATCAAGGCTTCCAGGACTGTGGCAGCTGAAGAAAAAGCTGCTGCGAAATTGTCTGAAGAAAAAGAGGCCGCTGAAACATTTGCTGAAGCTGAAAAGGCTGCACGTGAAATTGGAATGGTATTAGGGCGAGAAGATAGCCCATTCAGACGGGCTTTAAAAGGCATAGCTGCTTCTACCAAAGCTGAACAAGAATTAAACCGAACGGAAAGAGGCGACGAACAAGTTCGTCAAAGAGGGTCTCGAGGACGACAAAGCGTTTAAAAAACTAACAAAACCAAATGAAAGATCAAAAAGGGCAACAACAAGAAGAAACATTAGAAGAGATATTGTCAGCGGCTGAGACATTGACGCTTTTGTATTCAAAAGAAGATATAATCCCTCCAGAATATCGGAAGGAGATTCACAGGGTAAGATATGCACTTCATGAATTGCTTATACCATGGGATACAACTGTTCCTAGAGGTATTCGTGAAGATATAGAGTACTGTGAGTATCACGTTCAAGGGGTTTTACCAGATAGCGCCCTTAAGAGAATTAGGAAAATGCCAGAAGAATCACGCGAGAAGCTTAAGAATAAATTAGAAAGCCTTGTCGCTTACGCAGAAGATAATTTATTTGAAATTTTAGTGGCAATAAAAACAAAGGATCAAGGAGCTATGCAGGAATTTATAGATGAACTTAAAATTCCAGCATATGACCCAATGTTAGTAGCTGAAGATTTTCCTGAAACAGAGGAAGGTAAGGCCTCAAAGTTAACACCATTGGAATGGATAAGAGAGGCTTTTACTTGTCGGATGGCGCTTGAGGTAAAAGCGCAAGCGAAAGAGGGGGGAGCGTTTTTTCCAAGAGATCAGCTAAAATTAGAACCCAGGGGTGAATTGGAAAAAGCAGCCATACCATCAATTTTGGCTATAAATAAATTATATTTAGGAAGCACTGGTTCTTTTGCCGTAGCACTTGCTTTTTGCGTCTTACTCGCCCCAATGGGGACTCAGGCAATAGTAGCTATATTAATGGCCCTTACGGCGATCCTTGGAGGGGCAGCGATGGCAAGCAATGAATTGCATGGGGACGACAGGTATCAATTGATGAAGGCTGCACGAGGATTCAAGCATATAAAAGAAGGAGATATGCCTGAGGAGGTTTTAGATCGATTTCCAGGGTTAGAGTTGAATTCACAAATAATTGAATTCAATAGGGTCTTAGGAAGTATTGATCAAATCCCCCGAGTTGAAATGATAGAAGAAATTATGAGGAGAAGGGCAGCACTTATGGGATATGTAAAAGAAGCAAAAATGACAGCGTTTGAAAGGGTAGAAACAAAAGAAGAAGAAAAAGAAGCAAAAAAGCAGGCGGAAATAAAAGCTGCAGAGGATGTTGCTCGAGAATTAGAAGAAGCTTTAAGGCCAGGGAGTGAAGCCTCTTTAAGAAGAGCTTTGGATGGAGTTACTAATATTGCTAGTCAACTTGCTGAATTAGGTGAAGATGGGTCTAGGCCTGCCGCTAAAAGCAAAGGTCAGGGAAGCCCTCCATCGAGTACGGCAAAAAAACACAAAGGAAAAGAATCGGCTTAAAGCCCCTCTACTTAGCTGAATTTTTAGCAATCTTCGCTTTCCAAGTTGTGTATTTGCGGACAAGTTTGCAGTACTTTTTCTTCATCAGTCCTTTGATCTTGTCTCTTTGAATATTAAAGACACCTTGGGTGAGCCCTGTTTCAGTACATTGCCATACAGCCCTGATACTCTTTCCTTTTGCCATTTTTCGTGAATTAAAAATTGAAAGCAGGGGGATTTTAAGTGAAAGGGGCTTCAAATGCAAGCTTTTTACCAGCTTCCTGCGATCCGTCGGGCTTTGACTTATTGGTCATAAAATGTTATAATAATAAGATCATCTTTTTTAAAGATGTAAAGTCGAGCATTTCCACTTTGATTAATTATGAAAAAATCACATTTCATACAGATCTTCTTACTTCTCTCGCTGATAGCGGTAAATGTAGTGAGCTACGCGTTGCTAAATCAGCGCTCGGACGATGTTTATGAAGCGCAACTTAGGAAGGCTTGGGAGGCGGGTCATATAGACGATCTTGTGCTTAGAGTTGATGATATATACGACTTGATAGAAGAAGCGGGGGAAACGAAATTATATAGTACGGAGGAAGCCCCGCAGAATACAGGGCCAGTTTGTGACGTGGAGCCGCAGGCAGAAGAGGTAGATCTTTCAGCCGAGCTTATAGATATTAAGCTCCCAAAAAAATATTATGAAAATGAATTTATAAAATTAAAAGTCACACTAAAAAACACAGGAAATACGACTTGGTATGGAGAGGATCATCCTTGCGAAGCTTATGCAAAAACTCGCCTAGGAAATGTCCTTGAGCCAGAAATTCAGCACTCACTCTGGAATGATTTTAATTTCATTGAAAATAATTGGCTACATAATGAATTCAAAAATAGGATTGCGATGAATGAGCAGGAGGTGGTTCCTGGAGGAAAAGGAACTTTTAATTTTTGGATTGAGACGCCACTCATGACAGCAAGTTCGGAAGTTGAAATAATAAAAGGTGAGAATGATGAAGAGAGGAAAAAAGTTAGGCGTTACCTTTGGGCATACGAGAAGCACACATTGAATCCGGTTATCGGGGAGACCTGGCTGGAGCTCGATATTCCACTTGAATTTGAAATAGGGTTATTGCCAGAGAAAGAAGTTGAGAAGGTGGGATTTCTAGAATTGAATCAGAAAAATTACTCCCTGAAAGATTTTAGGGGAGAAAAGAATGTTTACATAACTCTAAAAGATCAAAAAGGATATTTGAGATATGGCGATCAGCCATTCCATGAATATATAGTGAGCTCAGGGGGTTGGGATACCCCTACTCCGATTGGAGACCATGTCATTTATAACAAGCAGGAACTTCGAGTCGGTGGAAAGCTGCCACATTATAGAATGCCATATTGGGTGGGACTTAATATAAATGGAGAAGGTTTCACGGGATACGGACTTCATGAGGTGCCATACCTTGGGCTTTCAAGAGAAGATAGTGAATTTTATAAGCAGGGACTCCATCATGACCTTGGGAGAAATGTGAGTCATGGGTGCGTGCGCTCAGCTCCGGAGAATGCAGAATTGGTATATAAATTTGGAGATATAGGGACGTCGGTATATGTAAGAAAAGGGCTAGAGGAAGAGATCCCGAGCTCGGCTATGGCTTCAGTTCGAAGGGCTTATAATTAGGGCTTTGTGAAAATGGTGAGTACGCTGTATAGTGTTTTCCCATTTTAAAAATGCCAAATGTCAGAGTTTTCAGAAAAAATTTTAAAAAGCTTAAACCCAGAGCAAGCAGAGGCGGTTCAGTATGTAAACGGCCCCCTGCTTGTGATCGCTGGTGCAGGCTCAGGAAAAACTCGCGTACTGACAAATCGTATAGCTTATTTGATAGACCAGGGAATTCCTCCAGGAAGTATTCTTGCGGTGACTTTTACAAACAAGGCGGCCAGAGAAATGAAAGAACGCGTGGACTCTTTGATAGGCGGATTCGATCAAAATAAATTTGGTAGCTCACAGCCACTGATCGGAACTTTTCATGCAGTTTGTTTGAGGTTTCTACGGTCACACATTCACTTACTTGGATACGAAGACAGCTTCGTAATTTATGATACAGCCGACCAAGAGGCTCTCATGAAAAGGGTGCTCGCCGACCTAGGAATCAATCCAAAGACATATGCGCCGCGCGCGATACTTTCAAAAATCTCTCAAGCCAAAAATCAACTTATTAGGCCAGAAGAATTTAGCGCCAAGGCTCATAACCAATTTATGATCTCCGCGGCAGAGTGCTACCGAGAATATCAGAAACGACTGAAGATGTCCCAGGCTCTGGATTTTGACGACATCATAATGAAGACTATCGAGCTTTTTCAGGGGCATTTAGAAATTTTAGAAAAATACAGAGACGCTTATCAATACATCATGATTGATGAGTATCAAGATACGAATTATGCACAATATATACTGATAACATTGCTCGCAGAAAAATATAAAAATCTTATGGTAGTTGGAGATGCGGACCAGTCTATTTACGGCTTCCGCGGTGCAAATATGAGCAATATTCTAGATTTCCACAAACACTTCCCCGGTGCAAAAACAATCAAGTTAGAGCAAAATTATCGTTCTACAAATTCTATTCTGGAAGTGGCTCACACTGTTATCGAAAAAAATCAAAGTAGGCATGACAAAAAAATGCGTGCAACCAAAGGAGAGGGAGATAAAGTTGAGGTCATGGCGGCCCGCACTTCACGAGATGAAGCTTTGGAAATCGCACATGAAATTGCTAATCATAAAAGATGTAATTTGAGTTCGCAGTACAGTGACTTTGCGGTGCTGTATCGCACAAACGCACAGTCCCGAATAATGGAAGAGGCTTTTATGAGATACGGAGTTCCATACAAAATTATCGGTGGTGTGAAGTTTTATTCTAGAAAAGAAATCAAGGATATGATCGCTTACCTCCGAGTGATTCAAAATCCGAGTGACATAGTGAGCCTACTCCGAATAATCAACACCCCTCCTCGTAAGATCGGAGCCAAGACAATCGAGGTATTGATGGGGGTGGCAGATCAGCTCGAAATGTCACTTTTTGATGCCATGTCCGCATGTGAAGGGATTTCCGAATTAGGAGCGGCGAAAAAAGAAGCTATAAAATCATTTGCCGATCTACTCGAACATCTAAAAGAAAAATCCAAAGAATACAATGTCGCAGGCCTTCTCAAATATCTAATTTCAGAAACAGGATACAAAGAATTTTTACTCGAAAATTCAGAAGTTGGAAAAGATAAAGATTCTCCTGGAAGTGGGCAAACGCGACTTGAAAATGTTCACGAGTTAATTTCGGTCGCATCAAAATACAATGAGCTTGAGCCAGATATTTCACTTTCGACATTTTTGGAAGAAGTCTCTCTGATTGCCGAAGTAGATAATTTAAAAGAAACAGATAGGGCAGTTGTACTGATGACAATTCATTCGGCAAAAGGACTTGAATTCCCAAATGTATTTGTGAGTGGGCTTGAAGAAGGATTGTTCCCACATTTCAATAGTATGATGAGCCCAGAAGACCTAGAAGAAGAGCGCAGACTTATGTATGTCGCAATCACTCGAGCAGAAGAAAAGCTCTATCTCTCATTTGCAAAAAGTAGAATGTTTTATGGAGACACTAGGCAATGTGTGCCATCTCAATTTTTAAAAGATATTCCAGTGGAACTATTGGAAGGAGCGGTCAAAGAATTGCATAGTGGCTACAATGAGGAGAACTCATTCTTAACTGAAAGAGTTGAAATGTTCGCTAGCTCTAGTAGGTCACGAAGTGGTGGAAAAATCACGCCAATTACTCAGAGAAGTTTCAACACAGGAGATGATGATAGCGATGGGGAAATCGCACTCAATCTTAAAATTGGGAATAGAGTTCGACATAAACTATGGGGCGACGGAAAGGTAATTGAGGTCCGCGGAGGAATCGTTACAATTCATTTTGATAAGATAGAAATTGGGACAAAGAAGCTTGCCATAAACATTGCTCCAATTGTAAAGATAAGCTAAGCTACGGCGGCATTTACCTCTAATTTCTTCAACAACAAATGAACAAAAGACAATCCCGGAAATATATATATTTCATATTAGGACTGATTCTTGGATATTCAATTACGACGTTTCTTGGAAGTGATAAAGTTGAAACCAGGTTTGTTCAAGCTCCAAACGAGCATGTGAGTCTGGAGAGGTCAATCGATCTAGATACTTTTTTGGATGTTTGGGAAATAATCAACAAAGATTATGTTTACACAGAAGAAGTTGAGGACACGCAAGACAGAGTCGATGGTGCGATTCGAGGAATGCTAGAATCTTTGGATGATCCATATACCTTGTTTATGGATGCAGAAGAGACCAAGGATTTTGAGCAATCATTAGATGGAGAACTGGAGGGCATTGGAGCCGAGGTAGCCATTAAAAATGGCTACGTAACAGTTGTAGCACCTCTCAAAAACACTCCAGCTTGGGAGGCTGGTTTGCAGCCAGGTGATATAATTTCTGAAGTTGATGGAGAGTCTACGGCAAAGATGACACTCACAGAAGCTGTTATGAAAATACGTGGCCCGCGGGACACCAAAGTTATGATACGGATCGTGCGTCGCGGAGAAGCTGATTTCTTGGATATCGAAATCACCAGACGAAAAGTTCATTTCGATTCCTTGGAATGGGAGATGAAAGAAGATGGAATAGCCTATGTAGAAATAAGCCAATTTGATGACAACACCTATCGTCATTTAACTGCTGCCGCAAACGAAATTTTACTCTCAAATCCAAAGGGCATGATAATAGATTTGAGAAACAATAGCGGAGGATACCTGGATGTAGCAGTTGATATACTTAGCGAATTCACGTCTGATAAGCGCAAAGCCGTGATTATTCGTAGCAAGTATGAAGAAGATCACAAAGTGATTTACACTTCAGGAAAAGCGAGGCTAGACGATCTCCCAGTTGTAGTACTTATCAACGAGGGGTCCGCCTCAGCTTCGGAAATTGTTGCAGGAGCGGTTAAGGATTGGGAAAGAGGAACTTTAATTGGAAAAAAGACATTTGGAAAGGGTTCGGTTCAGGAAATTCGCCCATTGGATGATGGCGCAGCTCTTCGTATTACAATTGCAAAATGGAATACTCCAAATGACAACAATATAGATAAGGAGGGTATTGAGCCAGACATTGAAATTGAACTCACTGGAGAGGATTACAATAACGATCTTGATCCACAATTAGACTGTGCGATGGAATTTTTCCAAACGGGCAAATGCGAAGTTGAAGAACAAAAAATGACTTCATGGGAATTCGACCCAAAAAGCTAACTCGCCACATCTTACCTACTCCTTTATCGCCATAGCTACGGTATGAGTTTTCCCCTGTTTTAGTTTTTTGTAATTTCCAAAAACTTCTTTGAAATTCCTTTTTATAAAATCCTTAAGTCCATTCACAACAATTACATAAATTTTCCCGCCTGGCTTGAGTCTCGACTTAGCATCTTCCAGAAAAATAGTTAGCAGCTCAGCCCCAACTTTTGCAGGAATATTTGAAATTACATTATCAAAAACGACATCTTCTGGAATAGCTGAAAACCCATTACTCAAATACGCCTTACAGTTATCGAATCCATTTGCTTTCGCATTTTTATTTGCATATTCCACTGCCAAAAAATCCTTGTCCACCATATGAATTTCTCCTTCAGGAGACATGTGAGCCAGAGCCATTCCAATTGGCCCATAGCCACATCCAAGATCAAGAGATACGTCATCTTCAGCTACTTCTCCTTCCAAATATTTCAAAATAAGCCTGGTCCCAGAATCTATGTCCCGAGGACTAAAAAGTCCCCAAGTTGAATAAAATACAAGCTCTCGTCCATCAAAATAGTAATCAAAACAAATATCCTCTTTGAGTTCCGCAATATCTCCTTTGTTCATCTATTTTTTCTTTTTAAAAGCCTTTTTACCTGCCCATAGAAGTACAACCGCCCCAACAATATATAGCCAAGTTTTTCCATCCGCAGCTTTTTCTGCTAACTCTTCTACAAACCCTTCTTCCACATCGGCCTCGGCTGATGCCTCTAGAGACTCCCCCTCGGACGCACCTCCTACTTGAGCCAACTCTCCTACTTCCTCCTCACTTTCTCCTTCCTCTTCTCCCTCATCTTCATTTTCATCTTCACTTTCCTCCCCACTTTCTTCTTCCATAAGTTCATCCGCACCTTCTTCCACTTCCCCTTTCTCAGCATCCATTGCTTTGGTTGTCATCACGTCATCTTCACCTACCAAAGAAGTGCTACTCCCAGAAACATCACTCACAGCATCTGCCCCAGTAGTGTCAGCTGCTAGAGTTTTTCCTTGCAAAAAAGCCACACCTTGGCCGCCACCACCGGCAAAAGCAACGCTATTAAAAACAATAAAAAATACAGACATCAAAAGAGTCGCCAAAAAAACTTTAAAAGAGAGGGTTTTCATGTAAGAGGGGTTTAAAAGAACTTAAATGGCGGAGAGTCGTGGACGATGTTCGAACCGCCATCGAGGAACATAATACAGAATTTAATGTGTTTGCAAAGATGGTTTTGAATAAGGGCTATACAGCCCCAAATATGACATAAAAGCCTATTTTAAGGCATTTGTTTTACATGAAAGAATTTGCTATTCTGCTCTTGTAGTAGAGGGGAGTTGAATTTTTCAAACTTCGAGCTTGACATAAGTAAAAAAAAACGTATCATAGGCTCTTGTAACATATTAACATACTTGGATCATGACATCACAAACACCTTCAGAAGGACTTGAAGCAGAAGTCAATCAAGCTGCCCATATGGGAAGAGTGGTTGAACGCGCAGGTCACATTAACACACTACAACAATTACTTGGAGAAGAAGATAAGGCGGCAGTACTTACTGCTTTGGAAGAAAAAGGATTTCGTTTCGAAGAAGGGTTTGAGGCAAAAGAACTTCCAGCTATCCAAGAGGCAATACGTGAAGCCATTACTACAATGCAAGCAGATCAACCCGCTGGACTTGCGACTGCAATTGAAAAAGGGCTTATAGGAGCATCTGAAGTTATAGAGTCGGGAGGTGTACAACCTCAACTCGACGAAAGCCTACGTGCAAATCTTGAAGCAATGAGACAGGATTTTAATGGAGGTATTGTGCTTATTGGAGACGATACAACTCCTGAACAATATACTGATGCTCTTGCAGCAGACAAAACAGCAGGGCAAACATGGGAATCCGTAGAGGCAAGACTTCTTTCAAACGATGCTGAGCTTCTAAAAAAGGCGGCAGAGCTTCCAGAAGGAGGACGTTTGATTGGAGTATATTCAAATGGAGAACTTGCCATTAGGCAAAGAAGTCAAGAAATTGTAAATGCAAGATGGACAAAAAACTGGAAAGATGGAGATGCTGACAAAGGTGAATTACGCCTTCTTTCCCATGCTGAAGCTATGGCTCAAGAAACAGGTCGATGGGCAAAAGCAGTGGAAATTCTTCGAGCTGTGAAAGCAGAAGGTTTCCATGTACCAGCAGATTCCCCAGATTACAGCAAAAAAGGACTTGTCGCAGCTTCTGATGCTGTGACAAAAGCAGATTACGTGAGAAGTCCAAACGGTGACGAATGGAGAAGTGCAATATTAGAATGTCGTGATGACGTGACGGACAACGAGCCTGTCCGTGTCGTCTACTTCGCTCTTGATGATGGGAGCGCGGTCGTCGGCTATGTCAATGCGTACTTTCGTGCTGATGGTCGAGGCGCGGTGCTCTGGCTAAGGGGCTAACTCTTGAACTTTGAGCCTTTTTCTTCTTTGAATTTTACTTTTTATTAGCCCCGCCTCTGGCGGGGCTTTTCGTAAGAAATTTTTTCATGTAGAATTGCTTGTGAAGCGGTGACAAGCAACTTGCCTCAGAGCAAGCTACCGTATAGTGCTCCTTCACAATACAGGCTTTGCATGAAAGAAGAAGTCTGGAATGAGCATAAGGAGAGTAGAATAGCCCCTTAGGTTTGAGTGAAGTTTAGCTCCATCAAGGTGAGCTGAAAATGTAAGGATGTGGTTGCGACTGCATCTGGACTGGATGAACTTCATCGACAAGAGTCTCGCGAGAATGTCCGTGTCGTCAACTTCAATCATAATAATGGGAACGCGAACGTCAACAATGACAATGCGAACAATCGTAATGATAATCGAGGCGCGGTGCTCTGGCTAAGAGGCTATCTGCTTTGTGTCGCTTTCAACCAACCTCCAAGCATTCTACCTATCTCTTTTGCATCTGCCTGTAACTGGAACACTCGTGTTTCATTCACGAGCTTAAGTTCAAGAAGGAGTCGAATTTTCAAGGTCAACACTTCGAGAATACCACTGGATTTAAGCAAATACGCAGTTTTCATTGTTTTTGGCGCATTTTTAGCCATCACAAGCTGTTCAAGTAGCTTAAGTATGCTTTCTTCAATGCTTTTGCCGAGTGTGAGCCTCCATCTTTTTGTCATATGGTCATTGACTCCTGTAAACTGCTTATACAATTCATAACTTTTGTTGATTATGGGAAGTGAACTCATAGATTTGAGGTTAGAAAATATTTGGAAATCATGGTTTGAGTTTCGCAAAGGTAAGCGGATGAGTGCTGCAATGCACGACTTTCAATATCACCTTGAAGATCGGCTTATGGAACTCTATGAAGATTTGAATAATCAAACGTACAAACATGGTGAGTACAGGCATTTTATGGTTTGTGACAATAAACGTAGAGAAATTTCTGTTTCTTCGATTCGCGACAGAGTAGTTCATCGTCTTCTTTACGACTACCTTGTACCAATTTGGGATTAAGTGATTCCTTTGAGCACCGTTCAAATGTCCCAATTTACAATATTACTTATTAAACAATTTTTACTATGAAAAAATCGTTTCAAAACGAGGTAATGAAGAAGCAATTCTTTTTATATCTCAAAGAGGTTAAAGGTTTCTCCAAGGATTCTATGGATGCCTATGAGCGTTCAATTCTTCTTTGGCAAGAATGTCTTGAGAACAAAGACTTTTCAGGATTTGGTAAGCAGCAGGTGAGGGCTTTCAAAAGTTGGCTTCAGAATCGTACCAATCGTCAGGGAGACCCCCTTTCACTTGTTTATCGCTATAACGTGTTAAGAAGGATCAGGGGGTTCTTTGAGTGGCTTTCGATGCAGCCACATTATAAGTCTCAAATCAACCAAGTGATAGTTGAGTACTTGTCACTCTCAAAGAAAGAGACGCGCATGGCAATTCAGCCAAATAAGCGCAATATCCCTCCGCTTGAAGATGTGATTAAAGTGATTGAAAACATCCAAATAGGGAGTGCCGTAGATTTACGTGACCGCGCACTGCTTTCCTTTACGCTTTTAACAGGAGCACGTATTTCAGCTATTTATAGTTTACCCATGAAAGCTTTTGACCAAGACACTTTGACTGTAGATCAAAATCCAAAGTTTGGAGTGAAAACCAAGTTTTCAAAGCGAATCTATACTACTTTTTTCCCGATTGAGTACACAGAAGCAGTGGAGTACTTCTTGGAATGGTATAAATACTTGAAGTCGAAAAAAGGTTTTCGACCTGAAGACCCTATATTTCCTAAAGCTATACTTGAGAATGGGAAGGAAAATATTTCTTATTTTAACACAGGTGAGGTGGGGCCAGTCTTTTGGTCAAGTGCCAATCCTGTACGTAAGATTTTCCAGAAACGCTTCCTGGAAGCTGAAGTTCCGTACTACCATCCTCATACTTTCAGGCATTTGGTAGTGACAGAATTTGCCAAGACACGCCTAACTGAAGAGGAAAAGAAGGCAATCAGTCAGAACCTCGGACATGAAAATACAGGTACTACATTTGGTTCCTATGGCTATGGTCATATTCAGGAGGAACGACAGGTGGATATTGTTAAAAACATCAAGGTTGGCAATAAAGAAGTGGAAGGAAAACTATCGCTAACCGAATCTGATATTGAAGCAATAGTGCAAGCCGTAAGT
>JABINC010000025.1 GCA_018697675.1 Candidatus Peregrinibacteria bacterium | reverse complement strand
TGATTTTCATGGAAATAATCATGAACCGCCGTAATTACACAATCTCTAACTCTTTGAATCGCCCATTGATTACCTGACCTTAGCCATAAATGGCGATTGTCGAGAAGGAAATCTGGGCCATGTTCTTTTTTGGAAATTGGGTATTCTTCAACTGGAATTTGTATAATTTCTATGTCTGTAACCTGCAGTTCAAAAACGTCATCTTTTTTTGGATGCGCGACCACTTTCCCGGTTACTCGGCATGAGGTTTCCATCTGCATTTCTTCTGCTCGTTTCATAACTTCGTCACTTGCCTCCCCCTCGGCCGCCACAGCTTGAGCCATGCCGCTTCCGTCCCGAAGTTGCAGGAAATAAATCTTTCCACTTCCACGCTTGTTATACATCCAGCCCTGAATCGTCACCTCGTCTCCGACATGTTTTGCCAGATCTGAAATTAAAACATTCATTTGATTTTGATTTTAAAAATATTTTCGATGGCATTTTAGCATCTAGATTGAAATAGTGGAAATACTAAAAATTCACCTTGCAATAAAAAAAATGGGCGAAGGCGAAGATAGTCTTTATGCCTCTTTCTCCCGTTCAGCGCGGATTTGTTTCCACTTTTCGAAGATGGAGACGTCTTCTTCGAATATGTCCTCTTGGAAAAAAAGTGAGGCCATGGCGAGCTTGGCGCGTTTTACGCGGCGCTTGTCATGGGCTCTAGCATAAAGCAATTTTACAACTGCGTTGTCTGGATCTTTTGCTTCTAGGCGTTCGCAGATTTCTTCAACTTCTTTGTATTTTCCTTCGTTGATCCACATTCCGGCGAGCTCCAAAACTACGTCTTCATCTTTTGGGGCCATCAAGGACATTCGGCGGCGTCCGAGCGAAGCGAGGACCATATGCCCTGCTTTTCTCTGAGTCAGGTAATAAACATAGATTGCGCAAATCACAACTAAATACACTGCGTAATCTCTGATGCCGAATCCCAAAAATGAGTTGAAAGTTGCATGAGTTAGCATCGCCAAAAGCATTCCTTCCATAAAAAGCATTCCCGAATAAGCCCTATATCTCGGAATCCTAAAAATCTTGCTCACAAATCCTACCAATGGAAAATGTCGTCCCTCCCAATGTTGCTCCTCATAAAGAGGTAATCCGAATTTTGAGAGGCCGTAAAAATATCCGAAAATTCCTGAAAAAATCATATGCCCCACGCTGAGAACTATCGACCGAAATATCACGACGTTCATGAAAACCGCATTGTTTTTTTCTGGATCTAAATAAACATCCGTGAAATAAATTATGTTTTCTATAAATGCAAAACCGAGCCCCGCTAAGACCGAAAATGTGATCGCGTCTCCAATTGTTTTCACAAGTTTCATCATCCGGAGGAACAAAATCAAAAGAGATAATTTAACAATTTCTTCCAACCAAGCATCTATAACTATAGTCACAATATTATAAAGCGATTCAGCCCTTTCATAAATCGAATACTGGATTTCATACAAGAGCTCCATTGGATTTAAAGTGTTCAAAATATCGCTTTGCGGCCTCACTATTATCTCCCAAAGTCCGCTGTAATAATCGAAACTTGGATTTGCAAATATTACATCGTAGTAGATACTGAGGAGTGGCACGGTGAGTGTTCCAAGGAGAAAAATTAATATGAGAACTTTTAGTTCTTTGCGTTTTTGCTTCTTTGTTTTCAAATTTTTCAATCGTTTGAAATACACAAATTTCGTCCACGCAATTACTGGGATCAATGCAAAAAAAGCACTTGCTGCAAACACCCCAATTGGAATGTCTCGAAACGTATTTACTGAATAAAAAATGAGTCGAATTGCAAGCAGTCCCAGGAATACTGCAAGAACTATTTTATGTAATTTTTCTTTGTCTTTTTTTTTCATTTTTTAAAAAAAATTATCCGGCGAGGCCCTCTGCGAGGGCCGAGCTATCTACCCAATCTCCATAATCATCCTTTACCTTAACTAATATGTGATACATGTTTTCACCTTCGACTTCATTATAATTAACCTTTAGAGATCCGTCCTTACCCTCAGATTCTGTACGTAACACCTTTGGTTTTATATCCACTTGAAGCTTCACTTCCATCCCTGCTTTTTCGAAATAATAGGTCTCCCGCCAACCAGCCTCTACTTCACCTCTAGTCTTTTCATCAAATCTAAATAACTCTTCTTCTTCCATTTCGTAATCAACCGATTCTAAAAACTCATGTTTGATATCCAGCCATTTCTCTTCGTTTAAATGAAGCATGTTTGTGTTTTTTAAATTGTGTACGGCGGCATAATGACAAAAGAGTGTAGTTTTAGCAAACCTTTAAAGCCCTTGGCTTCTATTGAATATTCATAAAAAACCTTGCGTTTAAAGTCCCGCTTGGCTATATTTTAGCGCGCTTTAATGGGATTTAATGTATTCTTACGTTGGATTCTCGTTAAACACCACGCGGAGCGGTAGTTCAGTTGGTTAGAACGCCTGCCTGTCACGCAGGAGGTCGCGGGTTCGAGTCCCGTCCGTTCCGCCATTTCCGCGTACGCCGTTAATCGAACGCCTGCCTGTCACGCAGGACGCCTGAGGGTTACCCGTCACCACCCGTTCCGCCATTTCCGCGTATTTATTTTTTAGGAATTTTTTAAATGAGATTTTAAAGAATTTTTAAGATCATCTGCTATAGGAAGGTTGATTTGTAAGTTTGCATTTGTGAATTTGTAAAGAACTGGCCTTTGCGTTGCAAATTGCCATGTAATACAAACGCATACAGGCGCATACAAAGACATGCAAATGCATAGTAAGCACATGCGAGCGCATACAAGCGCCAATCATTGTATGACAATGTATTACATCAAAAAATGACACTTAACCCCTTCTCCTTATGGTAGTAATAACATTTCGTACCGATAAAAATTTTAAAAGAACCCTTACTAGCATAGCTAAGGTCAACCGTATTACACTTTCTTCATATCTCAATTTAGTTCTTACAAAAGTTGTAAAAGAAGAACTTACCAAGCCTACACGCACGGGTCGAACGCTCCAAGAAGAGGCTGATATAGTCAGCGGTACATATTATGCGAAATTCTTAGCTGGAGAATATGACCGCGAAAGGCCCGATACTTATCCTAACCTTGAAGACCCTGCTAATGCTAAATCGTTTTACGAAACTTTTGATAATCATACGGATAGTGAAGAATCGCCTGATTACACCGCTCTTCACAGCCTTATTGATAATTGGCCGTGTCAAGAATGACCTTGAATCAAGCTGACTTTGAAATTGGATTTTGGGATATTGAAAAATAAATGCTAAAGTTCGCGCATAAAAGTTTAGGGGAGGGGCTAAAATCTAATAAACCTTATGAAAATTGGAATTGATCTCAGAATGTATTCTTCGCAATTTACCGGCATTGGGCGGTACTGCTATGAATTGGTAGAAAATTTACTGCAAATCGATGACGAAAATGAATATGTTTTTTTCTTGAATGAGCCTGAATACGGTGGTTTTTTGGATATGAAAAAAGAGATGTTGGATAAAGGAAGGCATAAAGCGGTTAAGGTGGATGCGCGGCATTATTCTTTGGGTGAACAAGTTTCTTTTTTGAAGGCTTTGAAAAAGGAAAACTTGGACCTGATGCATTTCACACACTTTAATGCCCCTATGTTTTATAGGCGGCCATGCGTTGTAACAATTCATGATTTGACGCTGTCGTTTTTTCCAGGGAAAAAAATGGTGAAATGGTATCATCGAATGGGATATCATTTGGTGCTTAAAAGCATTGTAAAAAGAGCTAAGAAGATTATCGCAGTATCGAAAAATACTGAATTGGATCTTCATAGGCTGTATGGGTTTACTCGGCGGAAGACCGCAATGATTCATGAGGGAGTGGGGGATGAATTTCAGGAGCTTCCTATAAAAACGGTTGCTGATTCTATGGAGAGATATGGGATAGATAAGGAATTTCTTTTATACACTGGAGTTCATCGAAATCATAAAAATGTCGTGGGGCTAATTGGAGCTTTTGCGAAGCTCAAAAGTGAGCATGGATTTGATGGATACCTGGTAATTACAGGACAAGAAAACCCTCATTATCCTGAAGTGAGGGAAACTGTTGAAAAGTTAAAATTAAAAGATTCTGTGAAACTCGTAGGACTTGTTCCGGAAAAAGATTTGATAGCATTGTATAATGGGGCTTCTGTGTACGCCTACCCATCTTTTTACGAAGGTTTTGGGCTCCCTGCACTCGAGGCATTTGCTTGTGGAACGCCAGTTTGCGCATCCAATGCTTCGTGCATTCCTGAGATCTGCGGCGACGCTGCGGTATATTTTTCACCGCAAAACCTCTCTGAAATGGCAGAGAAATTTTATGAACTACTTCGTAACGATGGTCTCCGGGAACATTTGATAGAAAAAGGTAAAGTTCGCCTTCAAGAATTTTCATGGCAAAAAATGGCCAAAGAAACTTTGGAACTGTATCATGATGTTGTTGATAAAAAATCTGATTCTTAAAAATGGCTTTTGTACATTTCAAAAAGGAGTTCGAAAAACTCGCCCGAAAGAAGGGTATGGGTGATGCTATTGCTGCGGGCTCTGTTTGCTACAAGGCTAGAGAAGTTTTAAATGAAGTTTTCCCAAAAGGAGAGGGGGCGATTAAAAGCTTCGAAAAGGGCTTACTCACTATCAATTTTGGCAGTTCAAGTGCCCTTGCGAGCTTTAATATATTAAAAGCTGAATTTCTTGAGAAGCTGAATAATAAATTGGACGGGGAAAAAGTTGTAGGAATAAAAGCTTTGATTGGCTGAATTTCGCTTGACTAAAGCCCCCTTGGTAACTAGAATGCACCAGCATTTTTTAAAGATATTTTTTAACTCAAATTTTCTGTGCTAGTAATCAGACTTCGACGTACGGGACGCAAAAAGCAAGCGACATATAATGTAGTTGTTGCCGAAAAAGCGAATGCCGTAAAAGGTAAATTTATTGAAAATCTCGGATCTTACAACCCTACTGTGAACCCAAAAGAGCTCACTTATGATCTTGATCGAATCAAGCATTGGGTTTCTAATGGTGCCCAACCTAGTGACACCGTAGCCTCACTACTTAAGAGAGACGGTGTTGATGGAATGGAAAAATTCATTGATGGACGCGGTAAAAAAAGAAAGAAAAAGAAGGAAGTGCCTGAGAAAGAGGTGAAAGAAGCCGCTCCTGTGAAAGAGGAGGCCGCTCCTGTGGAGACGCCGGAAGCGCCTGTAAAAACGGTTGAAGCTCCCGCTACGCCTGAGGCTCCAGCGGCAGAAGAGACTGCTCCTGCTGAAGAAGCTAAGGAGGAGGTTGCGAAAGAACCAAAAGAGGAAGAAAAGCCTGAAGAAGAGACTCCTGCGGAAGAACCAAAAGAAGAGAAAGCTTAAAGCATTCTCTCCTATGATTCAATTTACTCACTAAATTATCTATTCATGGATGATGAAATGACTACAGACGAACTTACCGAAGATCTCGGTGGGGACGATTCTGCTTCGACAGATGATTCTGTAGCTTCTGATGATCCGGTTACTACAACTGGAGACGGTGCTCAAGGCAAGGATAAAGACTTTGTCGAGTTTGTCGTTAAACAGCTTGTTGACAATCCAACAGAGGTGAAAATCTCTAGAAGGGTTGATGAACTTGGTGTTTTTATCATGGTAAGTGTTGCCAAGGAAGACATGGGAAAACTTATCGGTAAAAATGGTCAAACTGTCGATGCTCTTCGCGTACTTCTACGTGTAATGGGAGCAAAAGACAACAACCGTGTCAATTTGAAGGTTGTAGAACCAGAAGAAATGTAATACGTGAAAACGTAAATCAATCAATGGCTTTTCAAAGTCACTCTTTTTGTGTAGAATTCTTTCGCTTTAATCAAGTTCCTTAAAAAATACGCCTTATGTTATTTGATATCACCCTTGCTACTTCGATTGTCGGAGCGGCCCAAGATTACGACACCATTGAAATTATCAACAGATTTATTGCTTATGCAATTTTGATCGCAGGACTTTTGTGTGTTGCATTTATTTTCTTTGGAGGAATTTCTTTTATACTTTCTGGTGGAGACGAGGCGAAGATCAAGCAAGCGGTTAGTACAATTCGTTATTCAATTATTGGGCTTATTATAACTGTTTTGGCGGTGTTTATCGTGAGTGTTGTGGGGAAGGCGATGGGACTTAATGTGGTCAAATACATCAACTTTGCAGAAATAGTTGAAACTGTTAAAGACATATCCGGCAATGCGGATAATGCTGGCGATTCTCTAGACTAATCATTCTCAAAAAAAATAGCCTAAAGTGATCTTTTTGCCATTTTGATTATGTTTTTCCAGTCGTATGGAAAGCCGAAGTTTTCTAATGCTCGAACGATACTTGCGTACATGCTCCAAGAATTTGGCTCTTTAAATTTAAAACAACTTCCTTTTTCCCCTGGGCCATCGTAGTCTTCGAGAAAGCTTGTTGAATCGCATATGATCGGAACGGCATCGTGTGCGACAGCCTCTTTGACCATATTTTTTGGCGTTTTCTCCGATAAAAAAAGAACCATATGTGCAAAGGTGAAAAATTTATCCAACTCCTTGTCATCCACATGGTATGAGTTTTTGATTTTGTGATCATTTTTTGTCGACTTGCCATGAAGCAGTATTCTAAAATTCACCGGAAGAAATGTGAGTCCGTCCGTAAGCCTCTTCAATTCTTTGTGATAAAGTTCCACGTCATCCACAAGAATAACTAAAAGCGGGGCATCTTTTGGAATGCCTGGCAATTCTCGTCTCGCTTTTTCCTTTTGTAAAGCTGTTACGGAAGGAGCCATGGACTTTTATTTTCAATTAATAATTCTGATAATTATAACAGATTTGGGCTCGAAATACTATTTTAAAAGAAGTAATATTTCTTTACACTAGACGTGGTTTTGTTGGCCAGTATAACTTCCTAAAAATTCCTTAAAAAAGCGTAAAAATGAAGAAATTTCTCATAGTTGATGGTATGGCTCTAATTTTCAGAGGATTTTATGCTATTCGCTATGAAATGCGAACGTCCGAAGGACTGCCTACCAATGCCATTTATGGGTTTACCAGCATGCTCCTCACCGCTCTTTTGAATGAGAAGCCTGAGTATGTCGCGATGACCTTTGATTTGGAGGGGCCGACTTTTCGAAAGGAAGAATATTCTGAATATAAGGCCCAGCGGGAGAAGGCTCCAGATGAACTGTATGCTCAGATCCCTTGGTGCAAGGAGATTGTGAAGGCATTTGATATTCCTATTTTTGAGAAGCCTGGATTTGAGGCCGATGATTTGATTGGCACGTTGACCCATAAGGCCGCAGGGAGGAATGTATTGTCTATGATTTTGACTGGCGACATGGATTTGCTCCAGCTCGTGAATGATCAAATCCGAGTTATCGCTCCTCAGAATGGTGGAGCGGAGGCGAAAATTTACAATAGAGATGCTGTGATAGAAAAATGGGGAATTACGCCCGAGCAAGTTCCGTGCTACAAGGGTCTCCGCGGAGACTCCAGCGACAACATCCCAGGAGTTATGGGAATTGGCGAAAAAACTGCAGTTAAATTACTGACTGAATTTGGCTCAGTTGAAGGGATTTATGAAAATCTGGATAAGATCACTGGTTCGGTACATGACAAGCTCGAGAAGGACCGCAAAATGGCATTTTTGAGCAAACGATTGGCAACTATCCTGACCGATGTTGAGGTAGAATTTAATTTGGATGAATGCGAAACTCACCAGTTTGATAAAGCTCATGTCGTTGAGCTGTTTGACAACCTCCAATTCGGACCAACTTTGCGCCGCAAACTAACCGGCATCAAGACTCAAGGAGAGATGGACGAAGAAAAGAAAGCAGAAGAAATGCAACCTAGTTTGTTTTAAGGCTGTCGCCTTTTTAAGCTATAAATTCCAGGTAATTATCTTTGTTGATAAATTCAAATTCAGCCTCTTCATATGTTTCAAGCCATAGCTTTGGTGGTTTTACTTTTTTTGGCCCCCATTTGAATTCGTATCCATATAATTTCCCATCACGCTCTTCAACCAGATCCACTTCTTTTTGATCGTACGTTCGCCAAAAATACATATTTGCATACATATTTTGATATTTTCTTTTTTTCAACCTTTCCATAAATAAATAATTCTCCCAAAGTTGACCAACGTCATTTCTAAGGTCAAGAGTATTGAAATTTTGAATTACTGCATTTCTTACGCCGTTATCATAAAAATAGTATCTAGCCGTTTTTGTTACTTCTTTTCGTAGGTTTCGACTAAATCCACCAACTCTCTTTATCACAAATACTTTCTCTAGAAGGTCGAGATATCGGGCAACCGTCTCTATATTAAGGCCAAGGGCATTTGAAAGCTCGTTTAATGATACTTCCTGACCAATCTGAAATGCTATTAATTTAAGAAGGTCTATTATTTTTTGTGACCGTCTCACATCGTCCAAAATAATAGCGTCCTTATATAGATTGTTATCTACTATTGATTCCAAAATCATTTGCTTCTCATCTTTATTTTCAGCTAATACAACCTCCGGATAGCTACCAAAAATGATGCGCTCTTCTAATCTTGCCTGCGTTTCATGTAAAGCCTCATATTCTTTTAGCTCTAATTGGGCAAAGGGGAATAATTCGAACTGCCATTTCCTACCTACAAGCGGCTCTCCAATTTGATTGGAAAGCTCAAACGAAGATGATCCTGTAGCGATAATATTAACCGTTTCGATATGGTCAATTATAAGTTTTAAGTTTAGGCCTATTTTATTTACATATTGCGCTTCGTCTATAACAAGCAATTCTGTATCCCCAACATGTGATTTAAGCTCTTCTATGCTCTGGCTTGAGAGCCATTTTTGTACATTCACATCTTCTCCGCTTATAAATTTGATTTTTTTCGACTTTGATTCAGCTACTATTTCTTTTATTAGAGTCGTTTTCCCCACTCTTCTTGGGCCATATATTACAATGGCTCTTTTGGGTGAAAGCCTTTTTAATATTTCTTGTTTTATGGTCCTTTTAATGTTCATGTTTTATGAGTTTTATTAATGTACCGGATGAATTTTTATAAATTTGATTGGTATACCAACTGTATTTTACTAAATTTGTCCGGTTAGAGCAAGGGCTTTGGGTTTAATAAGACAAAAAGGTGTGAAATAGCTGCGGGAAAGATTGACAACTTCAATGCATGGAGTGTTTAATACCATCTAAACTATTTATTGTTTTTTGATGAGAATTGAAAAGGGAGGAACATGTCGAAATGTGATTGTAGGGAAAAAGCTTGTTGCGAAAGTGGCCAAGCCTACGTGGCATGATAAACAAAAAGTAAAAGATCAGCTACTCTCTTGGATTAAAGGGTTGCGAATCCCAAAAGAGCGAAGGGGAAGATGGGAACAATTAAAAGCGTATTTTCTTGGGGGAGAACAGGATGTTAGCTTGTTTGGCCATCTCTGCAGGGGGATACTTGAGAATTTAAGAGAGGGGGCTCTGTCTTCCCAATTGGCGGACACTGCTGTTCCTACGCGCCTATCTCTTTTGGGGATTATGAATATCCAAGACGTGGCTCAAGATGTAGATTTTGATACTGAAAGATTTACGGATATTTTGTCTGAAAAACTGCCTTCATCTACATTGGTTAATTTTGGAATAGGGCATACCGTTAAAAGGCCTGAGAATTTTGGCGTACACAATAGAGAGCTGAAGTTGCGAGACTATGGAGGAAGGGGGCTTCGTAGATTTCTGAAAGAGTATCGAGCTGAATTTGCTGAGGCATTGGCTGAAATTACATATACCGTTAAATAAACCCTCTTCCGCTTGCCTTCGAGGCTGTTTTATTTTGTTATATATTGTTTTTTGGTAAAAGTGGGGTTTTTGGCTTGTGGGAGCGGGATTTCGAGGTTTTGGGGCGGGGTGTGAAAATGGAGAAATGGTGAGTGAAATTGATGGTGTGAATTTTTGGAGTACAATTTTTTTGTTCAGATTTCTTGGCTAGTAGACGGGAGAGCTGTGGTTTTTCAATCCTCTTTGTAGAGGCTGGGAATCGCTGTGCAACTTTTTTATACACGCGACGAGTCGCGGGTTGTACAAAAAAAGTGTTTTTTCGGCTTGTTTGAGCCAATCTATTGTATTGTAGGGGAAACGGAGTTATGCGGGTTAAGTACTGGGTTTAAGCCGAGTAAGGATTTTGTACGAACTGTCGATTTTCGGCTTGAAAAAGCCTAAACTATTGATTTTTTGGTTTTCCTTAATTATAGTGCGGGCGCCTTTTTTAGTTAATAAGGCTTTTTATTGATCACCTAATTTTTAATTTTTACAACATGCCAAAGCCTCGCATTATTGCCGGATTGGATGTAGGAAGCTCTAAGATCAGAACCATTATTGCAACGGTTGAAGATAAAGGAGCTATCCCAAATGTGATTGGGGTAGGTATCGCTAGATCTTATGGTCTTCGCCGAGGTTCGGTTATCGATGTGGAAGAAACTATAAATAGTATAGCTTCTTCTCTTGAAGATGCTGAACGAATGGCGGGAGAGCCAATCAATCATGTATTTTTGGGAATCGGTGGAACTCACCTGGAATCATTTGATTCTAAGGGGGTGATCGCTGTTTCTCACGCTGGGAATGAGATCACGGAAGATGATATCGACCGCGTACTTGAAGCTGCTCAGGCCGTTTCAATTCCGTCGAATCGTCGTATTTTACGTATCATTCCAAAATCATTTACAGTTGATGAGCAAACTGGAATCAAATACCCAGTTGGTATGACTGGAATTCGACTTGAGGTTGAAGCTCATATCGTAACTGGACTTGTTCCAAATGTAAAAAATATTGAGAAATGTGTACATCAAGCTGGAATTGATATCGATGATATTATTCCTACTTGTCTCGCTACTGCGGAAGCGGTGCTTTCTAAGAGGCAAAAAGAGCTCGGTGCTGCAGTGATCGATGTTGGCTCTGGAAGTACTTCAATTGCAGTATTTGAAGAAGGTACTACTCTTTGGACTGGCTCTCTTGGAGTTGGCGGAGAGAACGTTACCAACGATATTGCTATTGGACTTCGAACTTCTATCGACACCGCAGAGAAAATCAAAATTGAATATGGAACTTGCGTCCCTCAGGATGTGAGCGACCGTGAAACAATTGATCTTTCTCTTATTTCAAAAATCGACACTCTGACTGTTTCAAAAAAACATATGTCAGAAATTATTCAAGCTCGTTACCATGAGATTTTCTATCTCGTGAAACAAGCTCTCCGAGAAATTGGCCGAGATGGAATGCTACCAGCTGGAGTTGTCCTAACTGGAGCTGCTGTCAAAATGCCAGGAGCTGTGGACCTTGCGCGTGAAGTGCTTGGGCTGCCGGTTCAGCTTGGATTCCCTCAAAACTACGAGGGAGTTGTCGACAAAATCGATGACCCTGCTTATTCAACAGCTATTGGGCTTGCACTTTGGGGTTCTCGATTTGAAGGACGAGGCTACGGATTTGACTTCCGAAGACTCAATCTTGGAAAACCTATTGCTTCTATGAAGGAGTGGGTGAAGAGTTTATTACCATAATTAATTCATATATCTTAACTACTAGACAGATGACAGATGACGCACTCAAAAACTTGTTTGCGAACACAAAAAGAAAAAATTTAGAAGTTACTCCTGACTTGAGCCCTGTTGCTAATATCAAAGTTATTGGTATTGGTGGAGGTGGTGGAAACGCCGTCAACAGGATGATTAAATCTCAGGTAAATGGTATTGAGTTCATCACTGTTAATACTGATGCTCAAGCCCTATACCATTCAGACGCTCCAACTAAAATCAATATCGGCAAAGGCACTACTCGAGGACTCGGGGCAGGTTCTATGCCAGACATTGGTAAAAGAGCCGCTGAAGAATCTTCAGAAGAGCTAAAATCAGCTCTCGATGGATCAGATATGGTATTTATTACCTGTGGACTTGGTGGTGGAACCGGAACCGGAGGAGCTCCAATTGTTGCGGAAATCGCAAGAGAGCTTGGAATCCTTACGGTCGGAGTGGTTACAAAACCATTCTCGTTCGAAGGTGCTCGCCGAAACAAGCAAGCTGAAGAAGGTCTCGAAAGCCTTCGTGAAAAAGTGGATACACTTATCGTTATTCCAAATGACCGAATTCTTTCACTTGTTGACAAGAAAACTCCTCTGCAAGACGCATTCACTGTTGTGGATGATGTGCTTCGCCAAGGTGTACAAGGAATTGCGGATCTTATCACCGTTCACGGTATGATAAATGTTGACTTTGCTGACGTACGTTCAGTAATGGCTAATGCAGGATCTGCATTGATGGGAATTGGTTATGGTAGTGGTGAAAACAGGGCCGCGGAAGCTGCTCGGGCCGCTATTGATAGTCCGCTTCTTGAGCTCGACATTGTCGGTGCCAAAGGAGTTCTATTTAACATCACTGGTGGAACTGACCTTTCTATGTTTGAAGTTGATGAAGCTGCGAAGGTTATCGCCGGAGCCGCTGATCCAGATGCAAACATTATCTTTGGTACAGTTATCAACGAAAGTTACACTGGCGAAATTAAAGTTACAGTTGTTGCAACCGGTTTTGACGGCGAAAACAGAAGATCTGACACTATGTTTGCCAGCTCTACTGCAAGCGCTACTGGACCAAGGGTTGAGGCGGAAAATGAACTTGATGTTCCGGCTTTCCTTCGCAAAAAGATGGGAGGTGTTCGACCTACTGCTCCTAGCACGCCAACTCCTGCCCCAACACCTGTATCTACCCAGCCTATGACTGAGAGCTCTTCGGCACCTAGCTTTGACTCTCGTCCAAGGTTCTAATTGGCTGAAGACGCCAACTACTGAGCGAACGATCCAATCGTCACTCTATAAAAATCATTATTAAAAGGCCCCGTTCTTGCGGGGCTTTTTGCTTACCCCTTTTGCCAAGAGGGGGAGTTGGACTATGAGGGGAGAGGGGGCTAAGTGTCATTTTTTGATGTAATACATTGTCATACAATAGCTAGCATTTGCATGCGTTTGTATTACATGGCGATTTGCAAGCCTACCTCCTAGGCGGTTGTTTTTGTAAATTATGTGTTACAATCCTTCGCGTAAAGTTAACTACTATTTTTTTAGAATCAATTTTTAATCCTCCTCATGCGTTTTTCTATCACTCAAAGTTTGGCTTGGGAAAAATTTCAGCGGGCTACCGGAAGGGGCGTTTTTGCACTCGGACTGGAATCCGGCGACAGAGCTATTTTTTTGAAATTTGGCCTTCCTTTTGGCAGAGCGTGGAGCCTTGCCATGGGTGTTGATTTTGAAAAATTTACGACAGGGGATTTTGAGAAATTACTGTCATGGGCAAAGAGTGAAAAATGCGTATATATCCGCTGCGAGGGATATTCGAAAGGTGGCGTTTTTGAGGGTGAGAGAAGGGGTGAAGGGAGTAGTAGAAAAGGGCTGGCCTGTGTTAAAAAAGTTTCCAAAGCTTACCTGCCAGAATATACAATTAAAATTGATTTGAAGCTTTCTGAAGCGGAAATTTTGGCTCAAATGAAGAGAAAAGGACGGTATAACATAGGTGTTGCTGAGAAAAATGGAGTGAAAGTTGAGCGATATTTTGGGAAAGCAGCTTCCGAAAAAGCCATTGATGAATTTTATGGGATTTTGTCTGAAACTGGTGGAAGAGATGGGTTTGGGATTCATAAAAAATCATATTATTTGGAGATGCTGCAATCCCTCGGAGGGGAGGCGGCCCTGTACTTGGCTAGAGTTGAAGGCAAGATTGAGACTGGGGGCGAGGCCCCTGGCAAAGCTATTGCTGGATTGATTGTGGTCTACGGCACAAATGAAGCTGTGTATTATTATGGGGCCTCCTCAAACCAGTATCGCAATATGATGGCGCCATATCTACTTCAATGGCAGGCTATGAAAGATGCAAAAGCTGCTAGAAAATCGAAATATGATTTTATGGGCACGGCGAGACCTGTTTGTGGAGAGGGGCCTGTGGACAGCGAAGGCGTGGCGTTAAAAGAAGTTGAATTTGATAAAAAGGATCCTCTTTGTGGGGTCACCGAATTCAAACAAAAATTTGGGGGGAGGCTTTATAAATTTGAATCTCCTGTGGATTTGGTTCTAAATTCTTTTTGGTACAGCATCATAAAAATCGCTAAGAGGTTGCGGGGGTAGGGGCGCAATACGCGGTCATCGGAAGGTCCGCTTAGCTCCACCTTCTTACATTTGGGAGATCGTATCGAGATCTGTATCTGACCGGTCTAGCACATGTTTTTTTCGGTTGTTTCCTCATCCCTATATCGGCTACTCGATCTGCGAATCCTGGGATTCCTCTTCTTGTACCTACCTGACCGTATGCTGAGTACATCGCAATTCTCATTAAGTTATGTAGAGGACTTTCTCCGTTGATAAATATCGCCGCTTCACCTCTTTTCAATCCATGCCATCCCTGCCTCACGTCCGGCTTTGCAATATATTCACCCATTCTTTCAACCGCCATAAGGAGCTGCTCTGCATGGCCCCTTTTCTTTATCGGCAGTCCCGGCAATGCGCTGAGAGAACCTGCCTCAAGCACTTCCCTTGCCTGATTGACTGTCAATCCTATCGATAATTTTCTCAAAAAGTCTTTGTAAATGCCTCTAGCTGCACGTTTCACTTTTGGTGTAAACGTAGCCTTGTCCAAAATGTCTCCAGGGCTGTATGCAAGCCTGTCCAAGGTTTCTGCTCCAGCGCCCTCTCCTCTACTCCGCCCCCCTTCTTTTTCTTCTGGGGCCGCTTGGCGCTTGGCCGTTACTCTTGCTTCACCGGCTGCGATTTTTTCTCTAGCTATTTGACCTAAGATTTCTAGTGGCGAATGATGGCCTTTTATTCCTCTAGTACTTCCCCCGATGTCAAACTCCCTGCCATCTGTAATTTTTGGCTCGTAACCACATTCTTCAAAATATGCCCATATTATTGCATAGTCCATTTTATTTGCCAGCTCCCCTTCTTTTTTTCTATATGATCCGCTTTCAACGGTAGCTCTCATTACGGATTCTAAATTTGTTATATCCCCATATCTTTCAAGCGCCTTTTTCACTCTTCGGGCCTTTTCTACATGCGGCCCTGTAACACCTGCTTTTTCACCTATTTTCACCATCAACCTATCTATTTGTTGCTCCACCTTATCTTTCGATTCTTTTACCGTCTTGTTCACCTCTTGGAACTCTACAAAATTCTCCGCCATTACAACAATATCAATCGCTGGATCTATTTCATAAATAGTTATGTCATCTAATTCTCGACCGCCGAGGAGTTTTTTTAATTTTCCACCTAGGAAACCTCTTCCAAAATCCTCATAGCCCGCATGTGTCGATGTTTGCGTTCCGTACTGAGCAACATATTCTCCATCTGTATCCCGCGTAACCGTTATATATAGAGGCGTTTCACCTGGTCTATTTCCATTAGGGAAAATTGCGAATGCACGAATTGCTGGATTTGGATCGTTTGGCATTCCGTCTTCTGAAAGATACATTTCCATCTCTCTCCAACTCACGGGGTCTGGGCGCATCAAAGTCACCGCATCAAAGTTCCCTTGGCTCGAAAGAGCACCCTTGTCTAGACTCAATTGTGTCGCCGCCATAGCTCCGATAAATTCGCTTCCCGTATCGCTCTTGTCTGCATTGTAATGATTTCTTTCGTCAATTTTTAGAGCCTTCCCTATCACGTGATAAAGACTTAATGGATTTCCTCCAAGTGTTAAGAATCCTTTTTGATCTTTGCCGGTTGCATTTTTGTAAAGCTCTTTGTACATAGCTTGCCAGTCTCCTTTGAGGGGACCTCTTTTGTGAGGGGTCTTTCCTAACATCTGCTCAATTACTCCATGAAATCTTTCTAGATCTGCCATCTGATTCTTTTCGAAAATTTGCTTTGGAACAAGGTCTTTCTTCGGGTTGAAGAAAATTCGTCTTTCCAAAAGAACTTTTCTTGCCTCTATTTGTTTGTGCCCGAGCGTTCTTTGAAGTCTCAACATCGTATCATTTGGAACAGGATCTTTTGGCCGCTCTGCGGGCAAGCTGTATCCTGCAAGCATCATTAATTCCTCTGTTGAACCTTCTTCTGGCGCAGCTTCCGCCGTTGCCTCGGCCTCCTCTGTTCCAGTTCCGGTTTCCCCCGTCGCCGCTTCGGCTGTCGCCACTGCTGCTTCGTATTCTTCAATTCTTTTTAGAGCCATCTTGTCTCTTTCTTTCGGTGGGATCGCCACTGCATGTCTTATCAAGTCAACTCCTGTAACATCAGCCGCAAGCCTATATGCTCCTCTTGGCCCTGTAACAACTCTATCTACGAGCTTTCCATCAGCACCCACTCCTTCCGCCACCACTACCAATCTGTCAGGTTCTCCAACATCCATCTTTGCACCTACTTTTTGGATAGCTTCCTGAGTTCCCGGGGCAAAATGTTTTAGAAGTTCTTGTGATTCTGGCTTTGCTAAGTAAGCAATTCTTTGTTCTTTGGTGAGAGGCTGTCTTTCTCCTGTACCTACAGTAACCATGGCGTAATCTCCAACTCCTTCTCCGCTGAAAAGAATTTGCAAATTCTGTCCGACCTCTTTCTCTTCCGCATCATCGCTCTCCGCCATTTCATTGACCCTATCATCAATCATTCCGACCAAAATATCTCTTTCGTTGTGCTGTTCTAAGAATAAGAATTCTGGTGGTGCATCTGGAATTGGATTTCCATCTTCGTCCGTTTTTGGAATTGCTAATACTACGGTCCCATCTTCCCCACCACCTAATACGGCAAATGCTGTCGGATTCCTAATCGCCTGTTCTAATGTTGCATCGAGTCCATTTTCTTCAATGCTTTGCTTCATTGTGCCACCCGCAAGAAGGGCGCTTGGGTCGCTAGCCATATTCAAAAGATTGTCTGTGAGAGCTGCTTTTAGAGGGGTTAAATAATGAGCTATCGTTGCTTTAGCGACCACTTCATTTATATCTGCTGGAATTCCCCATGTTGAAAACTCTTCCATCATATATTTGAACACCTCACCTTCTAATCCTTTATCACCTTCTGCAGCCAACAAAAGATAGTAGTCCCTTGAGTTCGTTTTAAAAGGAGACTCTTCCCATGTTATGAACTCAGCTATATCATCTTCTAAGTCGTAAATCATGCCTACCATCTCTTCTCCCATTCCGGCGGCCTCTAATTGATCGCTGTAGAAATCTTCTCCAAGAATTGCTATGCGCCATTCCTCTGAATATGGCTCTGGGCCTTCTTCGGCAACTTCTGCATCACCTTCTGCTGGGCTTTCATCACTAGCATTCGCATCGCCTTCGGCCTCGCTTGGGGCTCCGGCCTCGCCGTCTGCCGCGGCACCCCCTCCTTCGCTTGAAGGTTCGCCTGCCTCGGTCCCTGCATCAGCGACTGCGTGACTATGCTCTAATTCTGGCACTGAATCTATTAATCCTGCTACTGCCAATTCGTGACAAAGATGACCTTCTGAACTAGCCAAGAGGGTCCCCTCTTCTCCATCCTTGGTGTATTCCATTTTTAATTTTCCTTCTTCTACCGAAAGGCTTAGGTTGTCGAATGCCAAGGGCTCTCCGACTCCATCGTGAAGGTTGAGCGTCATTCTACCATCTCTATCTTGGAGGAAAAACACCCCCATTTCGCGACATATCAGCTTTGCTTTGTCCGTTGCTCTGTAAATCTTTCTAAGTTTTATATAATCGGCTATGTAATCATACTCATCCATAACCTCTATTAGCCCCGTGTGAGTCTCTGAAATTACTTGCAGCAGGGCATCTAATTTTTCTAAGCTTTCTTCGGAAACGTCGTTACAGCTCCAGCTTGAAAAGTCCTGATCTATTAACGCTTGGAGTAATCTTGTCGCCACCTCTTGGCCTGCGATTGACTCCTTATTCGGAAGAGCCATTTCAGTTAAAAAGTTTTTTTCTATAGTAATGTCATCATCGAGGTCAGGATCATTTATAGCTATGACATAATCTATTCTTTCCTGCGAGACGACCACCTCTTTTAATATCTGCTGTGTAGATGGGCCGAATTCTCCATGTGGATCAACCGGGGAGTATCCCAGTTCATAAAAAGTCGATTGTAAGGTCATAACTCCCCTTTCCGTATCTCGATCATATGTCTCATATTCGTTTTCCGGAGATCCTGGCCCTGAATCAGCAACTTTTACATCTTTAAAAATTTCATGCTTCCCACTTAGCTGGTTTAGATACACCTGAAGTTGTTTGACTTCCGAGCCTTTGTCTCCTGATCTTAAAGTTTTTGTAAATGTGGGAAGCTCGAATGCGAAGTATTCTATTGGGGTTTCTGCGGCTTCTCTTGCAAGTACTTCCTCCCTTGATTCTCCTTCGACAACTCCGTCTCCAGGGTCTTCTGCCTCGTCTGTTGGCGGCTCTTCTGCAGCAGGGTCTACCGCCTCTGCATCTGCCATGGATGATCCGAAGGCTATAGAGCTTCCGTCAGCGGTAGCGACCGCATCCGGTTCTTCGTCAGATTCAGTTGGAGCGACTACTGGCTCTGGGGCTGGATCTGCGACAGGCTCTGCCGTTCGTGTCATTACAGAGTTAAGCGCATCCCTAGAACCTGATGTGATATATCCTATTGGTAAGTATAAATCATGGCCTCCGTATTCGACTGGGATTAGGTATTCGTAGTGCTTATAAGGCTCACTGTCTGCACCGTGCCCTTCTGATATTAATTTTTCTCGACCTGCTTGTGACGTCCTTTTGATTTCGCCGGACCTTGTTTGCAAAGTGTACGGCGGGTCCTCTCCCGCCCTTCTGAATGGAACCGGAACTGTGAATTCGTATCCTTTTTCATTAAATAATGTCATTCCTCCATCCTCTATGCTTTGCTCAATTTGAATTTCAGATAATTTACTAGAGTCTAAGTCTCCGACCTTTTCGTATTCTTTTTCGAATGAGGTTGTAGCCTCTGGGCTATATTCCCAATCTTCTAGGGCTACTGTGAATTCTATACCTAAAAGGTTTTCTAGAGCCTCTGACACATAAGCTGTTCCCCCTACGATATCTTGTTCCGCTAAAGATACTGTACGTGCATCTTCTACTCGCCCCTTTGCTATTTTTAAAATCTGGATATCGTCCTCATCCAATCCCAATCTTTCTGAATCCCCATAAAGTTCAGTGCCAACGCCCTCTTCGACCTCGGTTTTTAGAAAGCCGCTCTCGTCAACCTCATCTTGCAATAAAAATTGAAGTTCCTCTATGTCTTCTATCAGTTCTTCTGTGAGGGCTTGGAATTCTGTAACCCTAGTTTGCAAGTCACGATCCTTGTCTTCTATACTTTTTAATTCAGCCTTGTATTCTTCTATTTCATCCTGGCCTAGGCCTCCTTTTATTGGCTCTCCTTCACCCGTGAAGTACACCAGGTGACGTTTGTCGTCTGGGGTGTTAAAGAGTGAATTTTGGAGGTTGAAAGTTTGCATTTTTGGTTTTTGTGGGTTTAGTTTGTGTTGTCGTTAAGTTCGCCTTCCAAGTTTTTGAGAGTCGATTCTTCTACGTGACGATCTTTCATTTCTTTTACTTTTCTAAGTTTTCCTTGAAGTGAAGATTTAACTTCTTTGAGTTTTGAATAAGCCTCTTTCAGCTTCATGTAATGATCGTGTAATTCCTGAGTGGACGCGGTCGCCAAATTCTCCTGCTCCTTCATGAGCATGTCTTTGACCTCAAGCTGCTTGTCCTCTGGGAGAGTGGTGATGCGAATGCTTATCGCTTCCTTTTGCTCTCTAGGGAAGGCGTTGAGGCTTGGCGAAATGCTCATCAAATGAAGTAATTCTTGATCAATTCCTGTTTTTTGAGCTGCGAATGGATTCAATTTTTGGAAGTTATTCTTAAAATAATTCCTTATATTATACCAAAAAGAGGCCTTCTTTTGAAGCCCCTAGCACTTGACCTGGCCCTGAAAATGTTGTGGTTATTTCCCGGCCTTATCGGCGAATAAAATGCCGTCTAAGTGATCTATTTCGTGTTGAACAATTCTGGCGTTTAAACGGTTGAGTTTTATGATTTGGGTTTTCCATTTTTCATTTTTGAATTGAACTATGACCTCGCGAGAACGGCTTATATTTGCGAAAAACTTGGGCAGAGAGAGACACCCTTCTTCAGAGATTTCTGTCTCCTCTGAAAAGAATGTGATAACCGGATTTATCATTGTGTGAGTCTTTGCCTTCTTGGTTTCTGGGTCGGTTGTCACGAGAACTATTCGTAAATTTTCCCCAACTTGTGGGGATGCGAGACCGATCCCATCAAGGTGTAAAGTGTCGTACATGTCACGAATTAGGCGTTTTATTTCAGGCGTAATTTCTTTCACCTCTTCTGATCTTTTTCTGAGGATTGGATTTTCAAGACCTGTTTGTATTTCACGAATTGCCATGGGTTTTTCTTTTATGCTGGGGAATTATGGCATTTTTGCAATCAAGAGTCCAGTTCCTATATCGATAATTTCTGATTCTATGCTTGGATCAGATTGGATTTTTTTGACGAAGTCGGCGAGGGGTTCTGGGTGAGATAAAATATTGTCAGCGATGACAAGTGAGCCTGGGCGGAGTAGGGGCTCTGCTGCCTCAAAACATCGCAGGTAATACATTTTGATGCAATCGAGGAATAAAATATCTATTTTGCCTTCGAGGGAGTTTCCCGTGTCTGGATCCTGGAATGGAATATGTTCTGGGGCATGATTTCTAGTTAGGTGAATGTATGGCGCTAGGCCCGAAGCCTCTATGTGTTCTCGGGCTATGGTGGCGCGCTCACGATTGGATTCTATTGTGTAAACTTTGCCTTTTTCAGGGGCTACGGCTTCTGCAAAAAACATCGTTGAATAGCCGATAGAAGTTCCTATTTCCAGAATATATCTTGCCTTGATTTCCTTGGCTTTTGCGTTCAAAAGTCGCCCAACTTCATCTGAAACTATCCAGAATTGTTCGTCTTTTTTGCCGTGAAGTCTGGCGGCCGCGTCCAATTCTCGACATTTTTCTAAGGCTTTTTCTATTTTTGGATCGAATTTCTGCAAGTTTAAAATCGTTAAAGAACGCCCCTAGGATAGCTTATTACCTTGATTTTTGGAACCATTTTACAGTATATTCTTGCCGAAATTTAGATCTTTAGCCAATGTATTATGCTTTCAATCTCACAAATTCGTACGGGGAAAATCATTCTTTTGGATGGCGATCCTTATGTTGTTTTAAAAGATGTTTTCGCCAAACAGGCACGTGGTGCCGGGGTTATGAAAACGATTGTTCGAAATCTCAAAACTGGTTCGACTATCAACAAATCTTTTCAAGGAAACGATAAAGTGGAAGAGGCTGATGTGGGATTTCAAAAGTGCCAATATATGTACAATGACGGTGAGAATTATTTCTTCATGAATAATGAGTCCTTTGAGCAATTTGAGCTTTCAAAAGAAATGCTTGGAGATCAGATTTATTTTTTACTTGATGGAACTGATGTGGATATTAGGTTTTTTGAGTCTCAGCCAATCTCTGTGAATTTGCCTCCAAAAGTTGTACTTGAGGTGGCTGACACCGATCCGGGGGTGAGGGGTGACACTGCATCTGGAGGTTCTAAACCGGCAACTCTTGAGACCGGGCTCGTGCTGCAAGTTCCTTTGTTTGTAAAAATTGGGGACAAGCTACGTGTAAATACCGATACTCAAGAATACGTAGAGAGGGCTAATTAATCGGCCCATACGCCTGCCATGATTCTTAGGGTTTGGGTCAATTGTTCGACTCGCATGAAGAGGTCTTCAAACTCAGGTCTTAAGGCGTAGAGGGCGATGTTGCGTTCCCAAATCTTCAAAAGAAGATCTGCTACTTCAATTAGTTCTTTTTTGTTTAAGATCCCAGGGGTTGATTGCAGGGTAAATCCAAGAGCGCTTAAGATATCTAGGGTCGAAAGCACTAAAAATCTTTCATTTGGATTGCACGCCTTATGCTCAGGGTTTTGCTCTTTCCATGTGGCCATGCTTAAAAGCTGTATTGCCAGAGTTCTTATTTTTTTTCCTCCCTCTTCAACTGGAACTTCAACCCCATTCATTTCACCCCAAGCGCCCCTATAGGTATGCAGCTTCATTGACTCGCTGGCTGCAGAAAACAAATAATCTCCCGCCTGAATAGATGGGAATATATTTTGCTCACATCTTAGAGCTGTTGTGATTTGATGAAATGCTATTTTTGCCCTATAAAATGCCGAACGGTCCGGCTCACACAAAATCGATTTCTCTCCTTGGTTTTGACCATTAAAGGCAATTCTAGGTGCCGGCGGCTGACTTGGAGGAAAAGAGTCTCCTAGCATTATAGCATTTACTTCTACCCAGCCTCTTTCAAAAGGCGTTAATTGAAAACATGGACCATTTGGCGTCTCATGACAGGAGAAATGACGGGTGAACATAGAAATTCTTTCAAATTCCGTGCTATCTGGGTCCATTCTGTGAAATGCCGCCTCAGCCCCCCTTAACTGCCGCATCTCCTGACAGTCACGTCTTACCAATTCATTTGAAACTGGCCTGCGCGACATCCCTGCTACTATAGGTTTTTCTCCAAGAGTTTCCGTATCTATTTGGAATATTGCTTGATCCCAACCCGATTGTATTAAAGCTAGGCTCCCATTCGAGAAGGCCGGCACATCTTTTTCCCTTAGACATAATCTTGACGCTTCTCTTAAAACTCTTTGCCCCCCTTCGATTAACTTTGCCTCAAGGCTGTCGAAACATTCTTCTATGCCATAGGGAGCACAACTCTCATCAAGCGGGATATTCCACCCATGAAAACCTGGCTCAAAGGCAACGTCTTCCACTCCATACCCCGACCCGTCAAGCTGCCTAATATATCTTTCAAATTTCATAATAGCATTTTACAAGACGCTACTATACCAGCTCTGCTCCGATTGTCAATACGGCTAGACAATGGAACGCTCTTTGTTTACAATACTATCCCATCCAGAAGTTGGTTTGCTTTGCATCTTTAATGAGTAAGGCAGACTGACGCACCTTAGGTTCTTTGAAAAGTGGGGATGTATTTGGTTTCGACAGGAATGATACTGATTTGTATGCTGCGTGCACGGCGTCGCGCTGTCCGCCGTTAGATCCGTCCAGCGCATTTTTAAGTGCTAACGATAGTACTTACGCAGACAACAACAAGGGAGAGCTTGCATTCGTGCGAAATCTTCAACTAGTTGCTGCATAGCCTTTCCCCTATTTGGGAAAGCCGCTCTACTCCTGATGTCTTATAGGGAAATAGAGTGTCATTTATAGGGCTCGAGCAATATCTGGTAAGCAGGGATAAGTCTCTAAATAACTTCTGCTTGAACTGTATTTAGGTTTTTTGTTTATTTTTTATCTTCATTACGGTTTTAAAAACTTTAAAATAAACTACGCATGTAGAGGTATGCTTATCACATTCTTGGACGCGGGTTCGACTCCCGCCATCTCCACCAATTTTAAAAGGGTGTTTTGGGCTTGTAAAAAGTTGATATTTTGGTATATTTTTTGCGATTTGAATTTAATCTTTTCTTATGGCTGAGGCTGGAAAAGAAGCTCCTGACTTCACTCTGCAAGATCAGGACTGGGAGACTCATTCAATTTCCGACTTCAGAGGTCAGAAGGTCCTTTTGTATTTTTACCCACGAGACAATACTCCTGGATGTACCGTTCAGGCCTGCAATTTTCGGGACAATTTAGATAAGCTTAAAAAGCGTGGAGTTCACGTGGTTGGTGTAAGTGGGGATAGTGTTGAATCTCATAAGAAATTTGTAGCGAAGCATAATTTGAATTTTCCACTGCTGGCGGATACTGAAAAAGATGTCGCTCAGATGTATAAGGTTTGGGTTGAAAAAAATATGTATGGACGCAAACACATGGGAATTCAGCGTGATTCTTTTTTGATAAATGAAAATGGGGTAGTGATGAAACATTATAAAAAAGTTAAGCCAAATGAGCACATAGAAGAGGTTTTGAGGGATGCAGGGGTGCGAAAAAGATGATTTGTCAACGTTTTTTGCCGTTTTTGGCTTATTTTTGGGGTTTTTGCAAGCTAATCCTCTTGTTTTTTGAGTCTCAATATGGAATATTTCTCGAGAATTATTACTCTTAACCTAACAAGGTATGAAGAAAGTTTTACTCGCAGCTATCATTCTTGGAATGTTCGTTGCTTACGGATGTGTGGCTCCGGCTGACACTACTGACGAGGCTACTGCTGATACAGAAGTAACTGTTGAAGTAGTCGCTGACACTGAGGCTCCTGTAGCTGAGGTTGAAGAAGAGGTTGTTGAAGAAGAAGTGGCTGAAGAAGCTACTGAATAGTTTCCTTTTTAGAAAAGGCCCTTCGGTTTGAGGGGCCTTTTTCTTTTGATTGTTTTTTGCCGGTTTGGAATTTTAGCCTTTAAATCTTTCTTGTGCGACGTTCCAGTCTATGGCCTTCATAAATGAAGCGATGTAATCAGGCCTAGAGAGACCGTAGTCGGTCATGAAGGCGTGTTCGAACACATCCATTACAAGAATTGGTTCCGAGCCCGCTAAGGGCCCCATATCATGTTCGTTGATCCAAACATTCAGCAGTCGACTAGCGTGTTTGTCGTAAAACAAGACCGTCCAACCAATCCCTCGTATGCTACCAGTAGACCTGAAATCGCTCTCCCATGCTTCGTATGAAGCGAAATCTTTTATGATTTGGGCGTGCAGAGAGGCTCCTTCTGGAAGTGAGGTTCCGTCTTTTTTCATGTTTCCAAAATAGTACTCATGTAGGCGCATTCCATTGAACTCCCAACCGAAACGACGCTTGATCTCAGCGTATTCACCTGGGCCTGTTTCTCCGGCGGCTACCAGTTCTGTGAGTCGGTTAGCTGCAACGTTCGTAGCGTTTACATAGCCTTGGTATAGCTTGAAGTGGTTGTTTAAAAGCATGTCTGAAAATCCTGATGCCCCGAGCAGGTGGCTGTAATCTTTTGCTGTATACATAAAATCTTTGATTATTGTTATTTTATTCTGTTGATTTGTTTTTACTTATAACTTTCCCACTAAGTCTAGGCCTGGAGTAAGGGTGTCTTTTCCCTTCTGCCAGTTTACCGGGCAAGCCTCTCCTCCGTGCTCACGCACGTACTGAGCAGCCTCAACTTTTCTGAGAAGTTCCGATGGACTTCTTCCGATAGAGTTATCATGAATCTCGTACGCTTTCAAAACTCCTTCTGGGTCAATTACGAAGCTTCCTCTGAGGGAAAGCCCTTCGCCCGGAATGTATGTTCCAAATTGCTTACAAACTTTCCCAGTTGGGTCGGCCAGCATTGGAAATTTGATCGCATTGATACTTGGGGAATTGTCCCACCAAGCTTTGTGCACAAATACGGTATCCGTGCTCACAGAAAGCACTTCCGCGCCTGCCGCTTGAAACTTTTCGTAAAGATCAGCCATCTCTTTTAGCTCTGTTGGGCAGACAAAGGTGAAGTCTGCAGGGTAGAAAAACATGACCACCCATTTGCCGGCGTAGTCAGAAAGTTTTATCTTTTTGATTGCGTTGTTGTAAAAAGCTTCGACTTCAAAGTCAGCTACTTTTTCGTTGATTCTTACTGTTTCTATATTTTCCATATTTAAAAAATTAGGGTTTAATAAAATGTTTTCGTCATATTATGACGGTACTAGAATATTTCTTAAATCGTATTTTTGGTCAAGTGATTTTTGTCACTATTTTCTTTTTGCAGAACCTTTCAGGGCTTTTAGGCTTTGCTCTAAACCTTGCACCCAGTCTACTCCCAATTCGGCCGTTTTTATTCGAAGTCTAGTCCCCGTAATTCTCCAATATTGGTTGTGATTTAGCATGTTGACGATGTTCTCTGGCTTGATCTTTGAGCCCATTTGAAGAACTATTTCTTGTTTTTCTTTCTTGTGAATATTTTCAGCTTTCACGTTTACAATCCCCGCCTCCTTGGCAAGTGTTTTTAGGTATAGAACTGTAAATAAATTCGAGACTTCGCGTGGCATTCGCCCATATTCTTCGACTATGTCGTTTTGCAATTGGTCTAGGTAGCTTTTGTTGTCCGCGTTTGAGAGTCTTTGATAAACAGATATTTTTTCCTTTGAGCTCAAGATGTAATTATCTGGAATGTATGCCGTAAGAGGAAGTTCTATTGTTACATTTTCCTCTTCGTCTTTGTCCTTTACGCGGTCGCCTTTTCGCCCTTCTTTCAAGTCGTCTACCGCCTTGTTTAGCATACGCATAAAGTGACTTACTCCGACCACATTGATCGTTCCATGTTGGTTTACTCCGAGGATGTCTCCGGCTCCGCGGATCTCCAAATCTTTCATAGCAATTTGGAATCCTGCACCCAGCTCCGAGGCTTCCACAATAGCCCTGAGACGCTTTTTAGCATCTAGTTTTAGCCGTTCCGAATGATACAAAAAGTACGCATAGGCCTGCCTCTTTGAACGGCCCACACGACCACGCAACTGATACAGCTGAGCTAGTCCAAATTTCTCCGCGTTATTTACAATTAAGGTGTTTGCATTCGCTAAATCAATTCCATTTTCAATAATAGTTGAACTCACAAGAACATCGTATTTCTTATCTTTAAAATTCAGGATTCTGTTTTCAAGTTCTGCGGGAGAAAGTTTTCCGTGAGTTACTAAAAATTTTGCCTCTGGCACAAGCGCCCGAAGTTTCGAGGCCATTGATTCTATGGTTTCTACTCGGTTATGAAGGAAGTAAACCTGTCCATTTCTTTGAACTTCTCTCAAAATAGTCTCTCGAATCAGTCCATTTGAATACCGCCTAACTTCTGTAACAACTGGCAGTCTTCCCGGTGGCGGGGTGGTTATGGTCGTGATGTCGCGCAGCCCATTCAGGCTCACGTTTAGAGTTCTTGGAATCGGCGTCGCCGTCAAGGTTAACATGTCGACCTCTGAACGAAGCTCTTTAAATTTCTCTTTTTGCTTTACTCCAAATCTCTGCTCCTCATCTATTATCACAAGCCCTAAGTCCTTGAATCCAACGTCTTCTGAAAGAATCCTATGGGTCCCAATGATTATGTCCACTTCACCTTTTTTTGACCTTTCTATTATTTCCTTTTGTTGTTTTGAAGTTTGAAAACGGCTCAAAAGTTCAGTTCTAATATGAAAGGGTTCCATTCTTTTTGAAAATGATTTGTAATGCTGATCCGCAAGAATTGTAATAGGTGTTATTACCACCGCTTGTTTTCCACTTTGCACACACTTGAAAGCCGCCCTCATAGCAACTTCTGTCTTCCCAAATCCAACGTCTCCACAAACCAGCCTATCCATTGGTTTGGCCGTCTCCATGTCGTGCTTCACGTCCACAATCGCCTTTATCTGCCCCGGAGTCTCTTCGTATGGAAAAGATTCTTCGAATTTATCCTGAAGATCGTTGTCTTTTTTGAATCCATGTCCTTTTGCAAGAGCTCGAGAGGCGTAGAGTTCAAGTAATTCTTTTGCGATTTTTTCCGTTTCTTTTTGTACTTTTGAGGTTACCGTTTGCCACTCTGCAGACCCGAGCCTGGTCAGCTTTGGCCGACTATCCTCTCCTCCGATGTATTTTGATACTTTGTCCGCCTGATCAATTGGCACATAGAGCTTGTCGTTCTCAGCATATCCAATTTTCAAATACTCCCTGGTGATTTCGTCTATCGTTTTCTTTTCCAGCCCCAAAAACACCCCTATTCCGTGATCCTGATGAACAATGTAGTCGTTTGGCTTGAGCGAAGTTAAGAAATCCGAAAACGCCTTTGTTGAAACGGTCCTGCTTTGCCCCGTCTCCTTTAGTCCAATTATCTCTTTGTCCGTTATTACAAATACTTTTTCGCTTGGGGTTTGGAATGCCTCTGGGAATACCGCTTCTTTTGGAACTCCTACCAAAGTTATCTCACCTCCCTCGTATTCGTCCCTGTTTAGCCTTTGTAAATCAAGGCTGTATTGTAACTCCTTGTCCTTGAATATTTCCTCCAACTCTTCCAAATGCTTTGTGAACAATACCGTTTTCCACCCAGAAAGCCGTTTTTCTTTTAGGTCTGACATCATGTCCAAAACATTCTGATATTTCAAAACAGACAGGTAGTGCAGGTGGGTGTGGTTCGCCTCATCCTCCATAAACGAGGCTATTTCAAATAGCCTGAATTTACTCTTTCGATTTTTTATCAACTCGTTGAATTGTTCAAAAAACTCATCGAAAATCTCCAGCTCATCCTCCACCAAAAGGTCTTTTTCTCCTAAGAAATCCAATATATTCCCCTTTCTTTCAACCGATGCTGGCCTTATTTGAATCGAACCCTTTCCCGTTTCTTCTTTTACCCCTCTGTACGTCCCAAGCGCATCCGACATCTCTATAGATTCCACCTTATCAAAACCCAAATTTAACCTAATTGGAAAGTCGAAATTTACCGGAAATATTTCTATTACCTCTCCTTTTTTTATATACGTACCTTTTTCTAAGTGTTCGTCGTCTGATATTTCATATCCGGCCATTATAAGGCGCTCAAAGAATTCTACGGGTTCTAATTCTTCGTTTATTTTCACCGTTTCTGTCAAACTCTCCACATCTTTCTTTTTTGGAACTTTCAAAAATAAATCCTCATATTTCACCACCAGGTTATAAGCCTCTCCACCCATCAGCTTTGAAATTCTCTCCATTATATGAACATCGTTTAATCGCGTTACGTCCGTATTGAATTGCCTATCCCCTTGTTTTAATAGCTCTAAATTATCCGTTTTTACCCCTCCCCAAAAAACCAAACTTCTGTGTACATTTTCTTGTTGTCCACCGGTTGTTGTAAGCCAAATAACTTTTTGCCCACCCCTTGGTAAAGAGCAAAAAATAAAGGCTTTTGAAGAAAAATTTCCAGCCCCAGAAACAGACAGGTTACCCGTCGGCTCAAAAATTTCTTTCAAAAGTTTATTGTGACTCTCAGAAAAAAGTAAAGAGAATCCTTTTATTTGTTCCATTTGTATTTAGTCTACTATACGCGAAGTGGCATTATTATATGCAAATACCCTTCGCCTTTAGCTGGTTTTATAGTTACTGGTGAAAGCTTTCCGTCTACTTCAAATACAATCTCTTTATCTTTTAGTTGGCCGAGTACGTCCAATAAAAATTGTGAATTTAACGCGATTTCGTTTTGTCCACCATCTGAATCTATCAGTAGTTCGACGCGCCCCTCTCCAACTTGATTTTCTTCTGTTTCAAGTGACATTTTCCTGTTATCTATTTCTACTTTAACTCCAGAGTTGTGCTCTCTAACAAAAAGATTTGTTTTCTTAACCCCAAGCATGAAGTCGTCTTTATTTACCTTTACTGAGGTTCTGTTTGTTTGTGGAATTATCTTTTTGTAATCTGGGAAGTTTCCTTCTATAAGCCTAGATGTTAACGACAACGCTCCATATTCAAATAGTACTTGATTTTTTGAGGTGTAAATTATTACCTCGTCTTTTGAATCTCCAATTACTTTTGCCAATTCTGAAACCGTTCTAGCTGGAACGATGCAACTAACCTCCGCTGAAGACTCTAATTTTGTTGATTTCTCTGATAATCTATATGAATCGGTTGTTACCATTTTAAATTCTTTTCCATCTACTTCAAATAAAACCCCCATAAGAACCGGTCGGGACAGGTTGTTTGAGGCTGAAAAAGTGACTTGGTTAGCCATTTCTTTTAGGATTTTTGCGCTTATTTTAAAGCTGTCTTTTTTCTCTATCTGTGGAATTAGTGGAAATTCATCGGTATTAATTCCTTTAATTTTAATGTTTTCATGCTCTGATTTGACAACCAAAGTTAACCCTTCTGTTACTTCTAACGTAACTTTTCCATCTTTTAAAAGAGATATGTAATTTGTAAAAACCTTTGCTGGAATTGTTATAGCGCCTTCGTTTTTAATGTCGGCTTCTATTGAATAGTTTATGGCTATTTCAAGGTTTGTGGCTGCAAAAAATAATTTCTTCCCCTCTGCTTTGATGAGGATATTATTAAGCACCGGGAGCGTTCCTCCTGGGCTGATTGCTCTGTTTACAATTGAGAGTGCAAAGCTTAAGTCTTTTTGTTCGCAAGTTAGTTTCATTTTCGCTGAGAATTATATGTGATTTTTATTTAAGTACAAGGTGAGTTATCCACAATTTTCAATTTTGATAATTAATATTATATTAGTTTTAATATTTATATAACTAGTCGTTATAGAAGGGGGTTATGTTTTTGTAAAAATAGTTGTTTAATATGTTTACTTTTTTTAAAACACTTCATCCCTTAAAGGTTCGCTTAAGGGTGAATAAAACCGAGAAGCAAGAGTAACAAAATGTATCGTAAAAGTCTATATGTTTTGGCTTAAAACCGTTGTGTAAAAGATGTTTAAAAATGTGTAAAACTATTGGCTTAAAGAAGGGGGCGCGGTGATGTGCCGATGTTTTGGGGGAGGGGTTTTTGTTTCAAGGAAGCTATTTAAATGTATACAAAAGTTCGTCTTTAAAACTTTTTTGAGGTTGTTTGAAAGTGTGCAAAACTTGTTGGAAAGGTGTGCAAGAAAAATAAGTTTTCTTTGGAAGTGAGGGGTGGGGCGTGGAAAACTTCTATTTCTATTTGAAGGGTTTTTGAAGAACCCAGAAGTTTCCGCCGTCTTCTGGATGGCCGCCTTCGACCCATTTGAAACCGAAGCGTGTTACTAGCAGGACTTCAAAACGAATACATCCCAAGTTGAAACTACAAAAAAGACCTCCAGGCATTATAAGATTAGAAATTGCTTCTGCGGCAGCTAACTCCATTTTTTTTCCTAAAAAGTTAATACCAGCTCCTTCATAGGTGAAAACAAGTCGGCTTATAATAGCGTGGACCTTCAATCCAAAAAGATCAATAGTTTCAGGTTTTCGTAAATCGATAAACACATAATCACCAGGCATTTTACGTGGACTGATTACATCACTGTGTAGCAAGTAGCCGAAATCATCCGTTGGAACGAGGCCTTTGTAGGTGTCTAAACGAGGATCTTCTCCGCAGCCGAGCGTTAGAGCAGTGGGGACGTAAGGGGTTCCCGAGGCCCCCGAAGGAGAAATGAAATCCACCTTTGTAAAATCTTCCCAAGGACATGGTATTTGTAATTCTGCGAGCCTTTGTCGAATTTGCGCAATGTCTCGAGGCGTATCTAGGTGCGGACTGGTCCCCACCCTTTCTTCTGAAAAATAGATTTTGTCCATACCTTTCGCAAAAGATTGAGAGGTTCCCCATGGGAGAACGTATCTTTCGTCTTCATCGGTTCTTACTTGCGTAGAGAGATTGGTCATGGGGCCCGTTAAAAGAGGGTATTAAACCAAAAAGGAGGCCTTGAGTCAAGAGGCGGGGGTTGTTTTAACGATCTTCTTCGAAATATTTTAGAGCTTGGAGTTTCGTTACCTTGGATTTTAGGTATTTTTTTACTTTTTCATCCGAAAGTTGTATCAAAAACTGTTCATCTTCGGAGCCGGCTACACAATATTCATAATCTGTGCGATAGAGAAAATAGGCTTTGCATTCTGGGCACTGGAGAATTTGGAGGAGGCGACTGGAATAGGTTGTATTGAAGTCTTTGATGAGAGTTAATTGATCGGTGTCTCCCGAAATATAAGAATTGCGATCTTCCCAGCCATGTTTTTGATAAGCGTATTCTTTATTAGAGAATTGAGAGCAAATTTTACAACCTTTGTTTTTAACCATTTAAGCCTCGATTATTACTGGAATAATTAATGGGCGGCGTGCGATTAGTTTGTGGACGCGCTTGTCGAGTTTTTGGCGGATGTATTCTTTGATTTCTCCCCTTCTGGCTTTTGGATTCTTTTTCATCATTTCTCTGTAGGCTTTTGAAGCGGCTTCTTTCAGGTGATTTACGATTTCCTGAGATTCGTCCATGTATATAAATCCACGTGAGACAATGTCGATTTCACCTTTGAGTTTTCGAGATTTTTGATGAATTCGAATCAATGGAATCATCACTCCATTTTCGGACATATGCTTTCTGTCGGAAACGATTGCATGGTCGCCACTACCCATTCCAAGGCCATCGATCAAAATGTATTTCGAAGGAATTGTTTCTTGCACGAGACGTGCTTCGCGATTTTTGACCTCAATTATGCCGCCGTTTTCAGCTAGAAGTATGCGACTTTGAGGAAGGCCCTCTTCTATCGCTATGTTTCCATGAGCTTGGCGCATAAAGAACTCTCCATGAATCGGAGCAAGATTCTTTGGCTGCATATATTGGATCATGCGGCGGAGATCTTCTTTTTGACCATGCCCCGAAACGTGCACATCCATAATTTTGTGATGAACAACATGGGCCCCGGCCTTTGCGAGATTGTTGATGACTGTGAAAGTAGCCCTCTCGTTTCCTGGTATTGGGCTTGCTGAAACGATCACAGAATCGCCTTTTTTGATCTGAATTTGAGAATGATTTCCGAGTGAAATTCTGGTCAAAGCGGACATCGGTTCTCCCTGAGATCCGGTAGTTAAGACCAAGCACTTCCTATCTGAAATATCTTTGGCGGCCTTGAGTGGTTGAATCAAATTTTCAGGAACTTTTAGGTAGCCCAGAGATGCAGCAAGCTCGATATTTGTTATCATGGAGCGGCCGGATACAAACACTTTTCTGTCATATTTTTTAGCAGATTCCAGGATTTGGCCAATACGACCGATAAGTGAAGAGAAGGACGCGATAATTATACGTGAATTGGTGCGTCCGATTATTTCATCGAGAGTTTCTCCAATTCTCATTTCTGAGACGGTGTGTCCTGGAACAAGCGCATTTGTGGAGTCTGAAAGGAGTACGTCCACTCCATTTTTCCCAATTGCGATCATTTTTTTGACATCTGCAGCTATTCCATCTGCTGGAGTTTCATCAAATTTGAAGTCCCCAGTATGAACGGCATTTCCAGCTGGACTTTGGATATATAGCCCAACTCCATCCGGGATCGAGTGATTTACGCGGAAGAAATCTACTTTGAACGCCCCAAATCTCATCTGATCTTTTGGATCGATAACATTTAAATTCACACTATCTTTGAGCTTAAATTCTTCCAATCGTTTTTCAACCAACCCTATAGTTAGCCGTGTCCCATAAATAGGTGGATATCCAAGTTTTTTGATCATGTATGGCACTCCACCGATGTGATCTAGATGTCCATGAGTGACAATTACAGCGCGAATATTTTTCTTTCGCTCTTCGAGATATGTCGTATCCGGGATTATATAATCAATTCCCAGCATGTCGTCATCCGGAAACATAAATCCCATATCCACGAGGATAATGTCGTCTTCGTACTCAAAAATCATCATATTTTGCCCAACTTCATTTAATCCGCCCATCGGAATTATCCGAAGAACTCCCTTTTTGACCTTTTGATTCTTGAAAAGGGCCCTATGCTTCTGTTTTTTCTCTTTTTTCTTCCCCTTTTTCTCAAATTTTAGCTCTTTTTTACTCTTTTTTTGAACAGGATTAAATCCCTTCTTTTTCGAAGGTGGGTGCTTTGGTTTCGGCTTTGGTGTTGAGCTTTCAGATTTATCTTCTCCCGAGAACGTCTTATTCAGCCATGCATCTAAATTGTTTGCCATAATTTCTATTATTTATTTTTGTTTTTAGCTGAGCCCAGTATATCTTGAAACCGAAAAACTTACAATGGGTGAGGATGCAATTATTAAGCCTTATTCTCATCCCAAAGAGCGTACAAGTCTTTAATTATTTGAGGAATTTCCCCTGAAAATTCAGTTGTCGCATCAACAATATGCATTCTGCCGAGGCTTACAATGTTATCAGGTGAAAAAAGTATACTTGCGAATTTGAAGCTTTGTCCGTCATTTCCCTCTTCAATTAATACGCCTCCGTACTGATATATTGCCAAAGTTCTTCGATCAAGCCTTCTCGAGAAACCCTGTCCAGCTTGTTCAATTAAGGTCTCTGGAAGATTGTCAGCAGCCAATAAGAATCTGAAAAAAGCCATTACGCCTTCAGCATCTTCAGGGCATTTACAAGGAGGAGGGGAGGTCTCTACTAATTCCATTCTCACTCTTTGAATCTCGGCACGAGCTCTCTCGACAACATTTTCTATATTTGTTATTTCAGGATCTTCATCTATTGCAGCAAACAACTTATCGGTATCTATATCACATAGCTGATGAACTAAAAGGCCTCTTTCGGGGGTATCTTCGGGAAGCTCTAACACCCTTCCCATTTGCTCATTAAAAGCGGTTTCTACTAATAAAATAACATTTACTTCACCTCGTTCAGTCGTGGAGTGGCCTGGTTCATCGCATTCATGTAAATAGTCGAGAAAATGGATTAATTTCATTGTATATTTTTTAAAAAACAAGGCAGCGTACGAAAAAAAGGGGCTGAGAATGTTCGTTTTGCGCTAGGACTAGGTCAGGAGGTAAAATTATCTAGATAATCGTTAATTTTACGTCTATGAAACGTCAAAAAAAAGGATCAGATGTCCGCTTTGTGGTAGT
>JABINC010000001.1 GCA_018697675.1 Candidatus Peregrinibacteria bacterium | reverse complement strand
TGTTAATTCTCCTTGAAATTCAGAGATTTCTACTCCTTCTCCTTCCTCCAGTCCTTTTAAAGCTCCAAAAATTGATTCTTTTGTAAGCCCTTCTCCATACCCCTCTCCTTCTCTAACTATAAAAACACTTCTATCTGTTTGTCTATCAGTCATAATATTTGAATTAAAAAACTTTAGATCGCATTGTACAACATTTCAAAGGTGCGTGTCAAGGCCCCGTAATGACCTCTCAGCACTCTTATCTTTCTCAACAAAGAAAGCTTAGCCAACACAAGCCATTTCTTCGCACACGGCTTGACAGGTGGCTGTCTGACAGGCATAGTACGCTCTTGGTATAATAAGAAATACACATGAGTGAAGAACTTAATGATAATGAGGCCCTCATCCCGGCAAGAAGTACCGAAGAATTGAAAGCCGCTGAAGCAAGAGTATCGTTTGCTAACAAACTAGGGCCACCGGGAAAGATTTTAGACCTAGCAATAGAGATTAGAGATAAACTTGCAGATTGGGCCGATAGCCACAAGCTTATTCTGACTTTATCAGTTTTAGGATTTCTTAGTGCGCTCATGGTGTTATTTATTTTTGCATATATTATCCCACCAAATTGCTCTAGCTTGGAATTTGAATCAGAAGAAGAGGCTCAGGTTTACCAAGATATGATTTCACATGTTGAATATAGTGTAAGACATGACATATCTTTATGTGACGGTACTGAGATCCCGGAAAATGTCCGTGCACTACATCAACGATTGGGGCCATTTAAATTTGAGTTTAGAATACCAATTTGCACATTGCTTAAGCAGCCACTTCCCACGGATGAACAATTATCTAAAGGCGAAGAACTTGATGCTCGAATGAGGAATGCCGTCGAAGGATACTCTTATGCCTTAGATATTTTGGATGGAATAGAAAGTGGTGATATTGATTTATCTCAATACTCACACCTTGGTGCGATGTGGGCGCAAGGTGACACAAGTCATATGACTGAACTTGGAAAGTCAAGACTGGCTTTATGGAGAGAAGCTGTGGAGGAATTTCAGGAAAGAGGTATCTCCGATGAAAGACTGGTTCCAATTTATATACTTTCAATAATTGCAGATGCATATCTCTTATCTCGCGAAGAAGAAGTGACTGACCCGGATGCACTACAGGTGCAAATCTTAAGTTCAGTTGACACAGTAATAGGGCTGCTTAACGAACAGGATGTTGATCAGTAACATTTTTATATACTGTAACCGTATCCATCCCGCCATCGGTACGATCTATATCAGCGACATCTCCTGTCGGCTCAAAAGCATTACATAAATTGTCAGGAGGAGGGCTGCACAGGGCCACCTCACCTTGGACATTCAAAATTCTTACAGGTTGATTACCAGAAGTTGTAAAATCATTATTGGTTACTCCAGTATTAGTGAGCATTTGATCTGCTTGTATTGGGCCACTTAGTGTATCCATACAAAGGGCCATTGTCATTCCTGGTTCGATTAGCAAGAACTCACACTGAGGTGGAAAGACGGGGGCTCTAGTAGGTAATTTTGGTGTAGGTGTTGGCTGTTGTTTTGGTGCTGGTGCAGGGGTAGGTTCAGAGATAGGTGCTGGCAAACCCTGTTCAGATGCTGGCACTAATATGGTATCTGGATTAGGCGTGGATTCATCCAAAGCCTCTTGAATTGGATCAGAAACTTCAACAATTGGATCGTCTTCAGTACCTTCGATGTAATTTGTAATTTCATCTTCGTATATTACTCCAAATATTGTTGCCAAGACGCCAAGTATTAATGAGGCTCCCAAGCCAGATGCAAGCAAACCCATAAGTGCTTTTTCCATAGTAGAAGTACGAGAAAGTAAATCTTCCGTACTGGGTTTGCTATTTCTCCCATCAGCAAGTAACTGGGCTAGCCTACCTCTACCTTGTTCCGTTATTTGAAATGTTTCCTTGCCATTTGAGCTCAACTCTACCCAAATTCTCGCTTTTCTCTTCAATTTCCTTGCAAGTTTATCTGTCACTTCAACAGGGTTATCATTTGCATCAAACATTTGTATATTTCCGTCTATAATCCCTGCGCTTACCACACCTCTTACAAGCTCATTTATAGGTGCCCCAGTGTTTGTCACTCTTCCGTGCTCTTTTTTATTGATTTTAAGATTTGCTGCTATTCGCTTTAAGCTCCGCCTGTTTTCACTAATTATTTCCAGTATATTGAAAACATGCTCCGGTATCCTCTCTTGATCGGAAAAATTTCTTTCGGTAATTGCAGCAAATGCTCTTTTTACGTCTAAGCCCATAATTATTAATTATTTTTAGATGCAATCTTAACATTTTCACATTAATTGTCAATTCATTCATTCTCACGTTTCGTACTCCCTCCGGAACAATCTTTCAGTATCTTTGTATTTGATGCTTATCACACTCTTTATCAAAAAAGGCTACTTTTGTATCCCAAATGTCTTGTTATTTTTGTCTCGAAAAGCTACAATACAGGCGTGGAAAAGGAGAAAAATACAGCTAGGTTAAAAGCAATTTATCGTATTGTAGGAGGTTCCTCGAAGTTAGAGGGGCTGAGCTTTGCCCGTGCACGAAAAAATGAGAAAGTAATCGCTAAATTAAGAAAATATGGTCGCGGCTTCTCGGTATAATGTAGGTGGTAATGAAGCCGATGTTATGAAGAATAAGCTTGATATCACTGACCCGAAAGAGCTGGGTGATGCGGAGACAGTGCTTCTTACCGATGCATATGATCATTTCTTGGAATTGCTTAAAAATGGGAAGCTAAAATTAAACCTTGGTTTGCTTTTTATGCCACCAAATCAAATTGAGAAAGCGTTAGAAGATTTTAAGGTCGATTTTGAGGATAACAAGCCACAAAAAAGTGATTCAAAGGCAATAATTGCTAAGAAAACAGCATTTTTGTATTGCGAATTGAATGTAATTCATCCTTTTCGAGAAGGAAATGGTAGAGCAACGCGTCTTTTTATAGATTTATTACTCGAAAATTGTGGCTATGAAGGTTTAGATTTCACAAAGATTCCTGGAGATCAATATATTGCTGCATGCCGTAAAGGGACATTAAGGGACTACAAGTTTATGGAAGAAATCGTCTTGCAGCTTTTAAAGAAAAAATGTGAGTGATGGATAAAATCGGAAAAGTCTTAGACGACAAGAGTTGTTAGTAATTTGATTTAGAATAACAAAAAACCCCACTTCTCAGCAGGGCCTTTAAAATTTCAATTGTATCTTTCCAAATTTGCCTCCAATTCTATTTCTTTAACCCATAAGTGCTTCGACCAACTCTTTCGAATAATGCTTTGTTTTTCAAGTTGAGCTGGATTGTGATTTTCTTTACTTGGCGAACCCCTAGGACTTTTGTGATGATCTCATCACGAGATAGAGGGCCATTCCCCAAGATTTCTGTAATTACGTCAGCTACAGTTCCAGGCTTGTAACCCCAAGCTCCTAGAGCGTAAATCCCACGACCGATCAAGATAAATTTGTCATCGCGGATCAATTCGTTGTGTACAGCTTGTACATTAACAGTTTTAGAATCAAAATTCTTTTCGCGAATAGCTTCTGTGATCTCATTGAAATGCATAGGTTTTTCGAGCTCTTTCATTATGAACATGATCTTGTCATGGATGTTTCGAGGATTGATGTGAGACCATGCGAATAGACCAACGGCTGTTCCATCAACCACTTTCAATTCTTTACTTATCTTGCTGATATTCATAATAGTCATAGCGCTGAGGCCATCCGTCAAGCTTCGTGCAGAATTAAAATCAATTACTTCTTTCTTCTTCTTGAGTGCTCCAATGATAGAAGCAGTCGAGCTAGCTACCACATTTGCTTCAACAGAACTAAGTAGATAATGAGGATGGAATTTAATAGTATTGTGGACAGTTTTGATTTCCATGCTCATCATCAAAGAAAGCTCAAGATAATTCATGTCTGACTCCGCAGGAGACTGGATTGCTCCCAAAAGTTCTCTCAGTAGGCAATATTTTTCCAAAACACTTCCATTTGCATCAAGTAGAGATGCGCTGAATCCTACAATAGTTTCAATATCGGTTCCTTCGGTGTGAGAAGATAGTTTATTGATAGCAACATTTTCAATTTGACGTACGCGCTCACGAGTTATACCGAACTTTTGACCGATAGCTTCCAATGTATGTTTGTCATATTTTTCTAGTCCGAAACGCATTTCAAGAATTTGCTTTTCTCGATCAGAGACGTTTTTGAACAGTCCAGAGAAGATTGGTACAAGCTTTATTGGCTTGTCGATTTTTACAGTGGTTCTCTTTACCACCTTGTTCACCACTTTACTTTGAGTTGTTGCCATATGATTTTAATTTTAAGAAGCAATTGAGGGATGTTGACGGAAATTGTCAAGTTTTGTGTGGGTGCAATCTTATCATCCCATGTCAAGCAAGTAAAGGCCGCTTTTATAAGCCGTTTAAACGCTTGATATTGGCTTGCAAATGTGGTAAAATTAGCATGTTGACAAAAATTAACAACACTAAAAATATGTTAAGTCAAGCTTTAAAAGACGTTGGATTATCGGAAAAAGAGGTGGAGATATACCTTGCGTCATTGAAACTAGGAGCTCAGCCGGCAAGTGTTATAGCGAAAAAAGCAGATGTTAATAGAACAACGGCATATGTAATTTTAAAAAGCCTACTTGAAAAGGGTCTTGTATCAAAGTATCAAAAGGCAGATGTTTGGTATTTCACCGCTACTCCACCAGAGAACTTGAGTATATATGTAGATAGGAAAAAGAAGGAATTATCATTGGCACAGGAGCATATAAAAGATCTTGTCCCAGAATTCGAGAAATTACAAGAGAGCGCTAGAGGTGTTACAAAGGTGAAGCTTTTTGAAGGGTTGGACGGGATCAAGGCGCTATATGATGAAACTCTAAAAGCAAAAGAGCCGATCGTAGAATATTTATTTGATTACAATATCGATCTGCCTCAGATGTGGAATTTTTGGGAGGTGTATATCGATAGGCGAAAAGAACTCGATATTCCGATTCGCTTGATCGTTGTTGACAACGAAACAGGTATAGATCTGAAAAAGAGAGATCTTGCAGAGTTTCGGGACACCCGTCTTGTCCCTCGAAAAAGTTTTCCATATGGGAATAACCTAATTATGATTTTTGGAGATTGCTATTCATATTTTTCATGTACAGATGATGGGAAATTTGTGGGAGCCCTTATAGAGGACAAGTATTTGGCGAAGATGGAATGGTCAATGTTTGAATTTATATGGGAATCAGCAAAAGAGTACGACAAAAAATCGGCTGCAAAGCACAAGCTGAAACAAAACGATCTTGGCAAATTTTATGAGTTTTAGAGCCTTCCACTCGACCTTCATCTCCATCCCATCTTGCAATTCATTCACCATAGCCACTTTTCCTCCTGTACGACCATCCGACAGAGAGTATGTTTACCCGAATATATATCCGATACTATGGATGGTTTTTATTAATTCCCCTTTGCCACCAAGGATTTTTCTAAGTTTGCCAACATGTACATCTACAGTATTTGTCATAAAAGTTTTGTTTATATCCCAGACACTCTCGAGAATCGTATTTCGGCAAAGTAGAGTTTGTGGATGCATCATAAAAAATTCTAATAGAGCGAATTCTTTGTTGCGTAGGGTCACTATCTGATCTTTGAGTTTTAGATGCCGATAACGTCGATCGAGAGTTAGGCCGTTGAATTTCAATACATCGGAGCCTTTGTTGTAAAAATCTTTTACGGTATAGCTATAAATAATTTCTTTGATCTTTCGCGCTGTGCGAAAATAATCACTGCAGCAGCTCAAGCGATGGGTGCATTTGCCTTGCATAGATTGAGGAATAGTTCTTGTCGCTCCCCAAAGCAAGATGGTGGGGATATGAATCTGCTTTTGATAGATAAACAGCATGAATTGTTTGATTTCAAGGGTGGTTTCCACAGAAAAAACAATAGAGCTGTATTCAAATTCCTGAACCTCATTCATAGAAAAAAGCTGATTGTAATCCATTTGATCGGTCAGGATATTGTGAGATTTGAGAGCATTGAAGAAGTTCTTGGCCTCTTCGTGCTTATTTGAGATGAATAGAATTTTCACGGTGACATAGTGGGTTAGAAAATATTATATTTTTATATGTGGTTATAAGGATTTTAAAAATAAATTTAATGATGCGGTATTTGATAGTTGATGATGGCGTAGTTTAAGATTTATTAATGATAATGTTGGGATTTTAAAAACTGATTAAAAATAGGGAATAATTTAGAGAGGAAGTTGTTTTACTATAGATTTTAGGATTAATGCAAAGATGACTTTTTGTATAATTTTTATTTTGGCTTGTGTGGGCCATGAAGCATCGATTTAGAGTGTTGTCACAGTTGGGACAACACTTGCCAGGACGTATATTGATGTTGATCTATCGGTATGCACTTTTCGCCTTCTGCCTTCAGTCTCTCATCTTCCATCTTCCACCTTCCACCTCTCATCTTCCATCTTTCATCTTCCACCTCTCATCTTCCACCTTTCATCTTCCTTTCATCTTCCACCTTCCACCTCTCATCTCCTCTCCCCCGCCACGCCTCCAAATTGAGTCAATATCCTCCACAATTCATCTCCCAATACTGATCAAATCTCATAAATGACACAGCCCCAAAGTAAGTCAATACTCACCATATGATATTGTTGAATTCTGTCATCTCAAAATGCCATTTCCTGGCTTTTGCCTACCGTTTTTGGCGATTTTTACTTGATCCAAAATGGTGAGCATGTGGTAAATTAGAATCATAAAAAGGTTGGTAAATAAAAAACTTTTTGAAAGAAAAATTAACCTTCAAAATCAATTAATTTTTAACACCAATTATCATGAAAAAAATTGTAAAATCGTCTGTCATAAAGAGCAAAAACGCACTTGAGGAATCAACTAACAACGAGTTGTCGCTTGAAAAACTTACCGACTCAGAACTCTTAAAACTCTGTCAAAAATACGGTACTCAAGCGATTCTTTGGCGACGAAAATTCATAGGACTTTTGCCGGAAGTTGATCGTCGAAAGCTTTATGAAAAGAAAAATTGCCAGTCCGTCTACGAATTCGCAGCAAAATTCGGAGGTGTAAGTCCGAAACACGTTGGTCGAGTTCTTAACCTGAGTAAGCGATTTAAAGCTAATCCTATCTTGAAGAAAATGCTTGTCGAAGGGAATGTGAGTTCAAATAAGTTAGCGAAAGTTGCTTCGATCGTGGGTTTTGAGAAGGAGAATGAAATTGCACATGTAGTTAAAAATTTGTCCTGTCGAGCAGTCGAAACTTACGTACGGGATGTGAAAAACCAAAACGGCTTATTCGAGCCATTAAACAGGCCCGATTTTGTTCACGTGAACAAAATTACGAGGAGTGAAAACGGTGAGAATGGTGTTGGAATGGACAACCAAAGTGACAAAAATATATGTAAAGATGCTGAAAGAATGAATGTGAAAAATGATTGTGACACCTACCATGATAGCTACAAAACTGAGCTCAAAAAACTAAAACTTAACCTTTCAGAAGACGTTTTAGATGAGGTCGTAGAACTGCAAGAAAAAGGCATAGATGTGAATGACTTATTCAAGGCGTTTTTGGAGGACAGAAAGAAAAAACTTGCTGAGAAAAAGAAGAAAGTGGCGGAAGAAATTATAAAAAAGGAAGCTAAGAGAGAAGGGAAAGTTATGAAGGGAGCGGCTAATGTAGGACTGGAAATAAGAGGAGATCAGATGAAAAAGAAAAACCGATACATACCAGTAAAAGTAAAAACAATCCTCAGAGAAGAACATGGCACCAAATGCGCCATTCCAGGCTGCAAGAAACCATCAGAACATATCCATCACACGGCGAGATTTGCGCTCACAGGAAGTAGCAACCCTTATTTTCTGGCACCGCTTTGCAAAGAACACCATGAGATTGCTCATACAATTGATAAAAAGACCATGGTAAAAAGAAAAATATAGAGGGGAAAGTGACATCTAGAGATTCCCCAGCTATGAATTGACTTAATGCCCAAAACGATATAGGTTTTACGCCGTACAATTCGAATTTAAATTATTTTTTAATTATTCCAAAAATGACAGATACGAATCAACAGACCGGGCAGGTAGCAGGCGCTCAACCGGGACAGCCACCTATCAATATTAGTGTAACAGAGGAGATGAAAGCAGGTGTTTATGCAAATGCAGCTTCAGCTTCAGTTACCGCAAATGAGCTTATCCTTGATTTCGGATATATTGTTCCAAATGAGAAACCGATGACTGTGAAAGTAGTGAGCCGTGTGAATATGAGTATAAAAACGGCGGAGAGCTTGATACAGCTTTTACAAGGTTCTATTGGGGATTATTACAATAAAGTTGCGAAGGTTCCACAGCAACCGGCAGCAGGTGCGGCTCCAGCAGGTGCGGCTCCAGCAGCTCCAGCAGCTCCAGCAGCTCCGGCTCCAGGAGGCCCAGCAATCCCAACAGAATCATGAAAGCTCTGATTCAACATGTCAGAGAGGCTAGGGTTGAGGTTGAAGGGAAAATAGTCGGTCAAATTGGTCGAGGTTTTCTCGTGTTTCTTGGAATAATGGCGGACGACACGGAAGAAGATATGGATTTTCTGATAGATAAAATCACAAATCTACGTCTTTTTAAGCATTTTGATGAAGAAGCAGATGATGGTAAAGGCAAAGAAAATTATTTCGACAAATCGATTCTTGATAAAAATCACGAAATTCTTGTGGTATCTCAATTCACTCTATGTGCCAACACAAACAAAGGGCGTCGCCCAAGCTTTGATAAGGCCGCTCCCCCAGATCAAGCAAAAGAAATGTATAATAAATTTGTACAGAAACTCAAAACAACAGGTCTCACAGTGGCAGAAGGTGAATTCCAAGCTATGATGAATGTTCATCTGGTGAATGAGGGCCCAATTACAATTCAGCTTGATAGCAAGGAACGCTAAACGTACACTGTTCAGGGCAACCTCACAAAAGACGATGTAAAAGAGGGGCGTAACAACAACACTACAAATAAAATAATTACACATGGCAAACTATCCAATGGAAAAAATAGTCGCACTATGTAAGCGACGTGGATTTATTTATCCCGGTTCAGACATTTACGGTGGACTCGCAAACACCTGGGACTACGGTCCATATGGAGTTGAACTCAAAAATAACGTAAAGAAAGAATGGTGGGATACTTTTGTAAGGGGCCGTGAAGACATGGTAGGACTTGATGCTGGGATTCTCATGAATCCAAAAACTTGGGTGGCTTCTGGTCATGTGGGAGGTTTTTCAGATCCGCTTGTGGATTGCAAGAAATGTAAAGGAAGAGTTCGAGGAGATAAAATGCTAGAAGCCCACATGAGTGAGGCAGATGCCGCGAAACTTGAACTCAAAGAGATAGCTCCGAAGATGAAAGAGCTAAACGTAAAATGCCCAGATTGTGGTGAGATGGAGTGGACCGATGCTAGACAATTCAACCTAATGTTCAAGACTCAGCAAGGTGTTATCGAAGGTGAAGAGAACGATATTTACCTTCGCCCAGAGACAGCACAGGGTATTTTTGTAAATTTCAAAAACGTACTAGATTCAACAAGAGTGAAAGTCCCATTCGGAATCGGCCAAATAGGAAAAGCATTCAGAAATGAAATCACTCCAGGAAATTTCACCTTCCGTACAAGGGAATTCGAACAAATGGAGATTGAGTATTTCGTGGCTCCAGGACAGGAGAAAGATGCATTTGACGAGTGGAAAAAACTTTCTAGAGATTGGTACTTATCTCTCAATGTTAACGAAGAAAATCTTAGATTCCGCGACCACGAAGCGGAGGAATTGTCCCATTATTCAAGCGCCACTTGTGATGTCGAATACATGTTCCCATTCGGGGAGGCTCCAGCATTTGGGGAGCTCCAGGGAATCGCTATTCGTACAGATTTCGACCTCAAACAGCACGAAGAGCATTCAGGCCAAAAACTACGATACAGGGATCCACAGACCAACGAAGAATACACTCCATACGTAGTTGAGCCATCATGGGGATGTGATCGCACAGTTCTCATGTTCCTTTGTGAAGCATACGACGAAGAAGTTATTAAGGACGAAGAGGGAAATGAAATAAAAGATTCAAATGGAAATCTAGAAACAAGAACAGTCATGCGTTTCCATCCGAAATTAGCACCAGTTAAAGTTGCCATATTTCCATTGCACAAAAAATTAGAACAAGAATCCCGCAAACTATATGAGGAAGTCAAAAAAGAGGGCTGGAATATTGAACATGATATAGGTGGAAGCATCGGAAAACGCTACCGTCGACAAGATGAAATCGGTACTCCATTTTGTATAACAGTTGATTTCGATACCGCAGGAGTAGGGGACAATATAGACCCAAAACTCAAAGACACAGTTACAGTCAGGGACCGAGACAAAATGACTCAAGAAAGAATCAAGATAGAAGACCTAAAAAACTGGTTGAAAGAACGCTTGTAACTTTGAAAAACAAGTTTTCGACTCACTAAGAAATGCCCAACCTCGCTTCTAAAAGCCAAAGTTTGACAAACCTTGCTTTTAATGAATTCAATGATAGAATTAAACCTCCTAAATTAATTCAAGAAATATGGCAGCAGACAAAATTCTCACATGCATAGGAACGGATCCAGCCCTGCCCGCAGGAGAAAGTGGTAATGTCACCACAGTGGAGCGCATGATAAGCTTCTTGGAAGAGAGGTTTTTCAATCAAGATGATCCAAATAAAGGAGTGTTGATATATGTAGATCAAGATAGGAGAGAATCACAAGTGAAAATTTCGGAGGTATTAGGTGATTTGCGTGATAGAGTGATGAGAGCTTTGCAAACGGTTATAGATACATACCCTGACATAAGAGATAGAGATAAGGATAATCAATTACCTTTAATGATAGCAAGTATACAGGTTTGGGATGCTCTGATAACAGTAGATTCGGAACTTAGCAGGTTTATGATTGATCCTACTAAGACAGATCCACCAAGGACTCGTATTTTATTCGATCTGATAAGATCGATTCTTCCCCCAGATCCAGAGCATGCACCTGTTAGAACAGGAAATGTGCCAACAGTAAAAGAACCAGAAGGGCCAGCAGATATTACAGGTGCAGGTAGGGTTGTGTCAGAAGACGTAGGGATGTTGGGAATACACACAGCTGAAATCTCTTTAACAGATGAAGTGTTCGCAGACGATGAAGATGAAAGAGCTCAATTAGGTCCAGACGAACCATTTGAAGGTGGAGACGAAACACGTGATGGAGACAGTATGTTCGCCATGGATGCAGCTTTTGTAGTAGGGGGGGGCGATACCCCTGATGGTCAAGAACTAGATGCTAGTGCAAGTTTTTTCGCACCAGAAGGAGCTTTTGATGATGTTCCGGCAGATATAGAGCACACTTCAGGTGGACAAAAGATAGAAGTTGGAGATCCAAGAGTAAGTGCTCATGATGCTACGTTAGTGCCAGAAGAAGATCTGCCAGCTGGATATGTGGAAGGTGACAGGAGTAGAGTGTCACCGATAGACTGCGAGGAGACAATTGACGAAGAATTACCAAGCAGTGATGAACTTGTAGGAGATGAGGTATTTGAAGATAGAGGCGATCTTGACCATGTTCTCTCACTGAGAACGGGGAGTGTAGAACCTCTTAGTGATATGGATGAAGGAGGTGAAGAATTAGAGATACCAGTGCTAACAAATTCGGCAGCAATACTCCAGGCAGCTAAACCGAAGAAAAAAAAGCCAGACCCATTGAAACCCAAGGGAGAATAAGGTAAAAGAATACAGACAGAATTTCTCAAAAACCCAAGCCCCAAGAGAAAATAGAAGTTAAACTTATTTCTAGTTATGGCAAAACTAAGGTTAGCAGATAGCAGCAGTGGGGCAGAAGCAGATGACCTGACTTCCAGAGAGGCATTACTTCAATACGGTGATTTTCTTGAGCCATCCAATGTGCCGGGAATGCAGAGCGTAGAAACTTTGGGGGAATTAGTGAATGAGCTTTTAATGTTACTTACGCATGGAGGGGGAATAGATTACAGAGCTAAAGAAGGTTCTCCAGTAAGTGAAGTTGAAGTTCAAATGCCAATTACCCGTGAGGTGAGATTCATTTGTTTAGGACTGACATATTTCATACAACACCTTTTGGGGGTGAAGGTTGAAAGGTGGAGATATGGATCAGAGGGTTTGGAAATGATTGATGTAGGAGCTACGAAGAGAAGAGATGTTCCTAGGGTTGAAAGAATGATAACGGAGCTAGAGGGTTTTGTTGCAAAGGTATCAAATGCATGTGGTACAGCGAAACCTTTAAGCACAACAGAATATGAACATAAAATATATGATCAAGTAATGAGATGGGAGTTCAAGCAAGATCCTATTTTCGCTGAAAGAATGAAACTGCTTTGCGCAGGAGCATCAAACAGAGATGTCATAGAGCTAAATGATGATAGCGCCCAAGGGTATAATGCCGTGACATTTTTTAATCTGCTCGAATTGATTCTTAGGAAAGCTAAAAATCCTGATGAAGGAGGGAATACGACAACTCGTGCAACAACGACTTTGATACGTGAAATGGAAGTGTTGCGTGTCAGGTTAACCGAAGATCTAGTAGCTGGTCCAGGGGCGACACCTAGAACTGTTGAACAGGGGCAAAAAGCAATAGATCCGGAGGCTTCTCTTCCGGGACAGGTTGTGATAGTGCCATTGGTTGGCGATACATTGTCAGTCGAGTCTGTGGAGAGGACTGGAGAGCTCCCTGCAGAAGTGGACCTTCAAATAGACACCGGCTATGATTTAGAAATAGAAGATGAGCCTTCGATGGAATTTCCTCCAGTGGATACAGGAGAAACAACCGTTTTTGGTTAACCTTGCAAACTCAGGTGTTTGGCTTGATAATAAGCTCGATTTTTAAACATATTTTGATTATGAGAAATTTTCTTCAAAAAACATTGAGCATTTTTACAATTCTTTGCGGATTTGTGCTCCTGCCAGCTTTGAGTTCGGCAACGACAATAGGAGGAGAGGAGGCTGTGCATCCTTTTGAATCAGACCCCCAGCTTCAATACAATTGTCAATATATCGAATCAGCATCTCTTTATCGGCCTTGTACTAGGCGGTACGGGGACGATGGATTTGATGCGATTCCGTCTACGGGATCATTTGGAGTTCGGGATGGCGCGATGACAAATGTCAGTGATATAGATGGTTTAGATAATTACAGATTTGCAATAGAGTACACGGTTGATGAAGGGTACTTTAATCTCTTTAGAAACAGGCATTTTGTGCCGAGTTTGAATATAACGCGTGAAGAATTTATATCGATATTAATGGATGTACTGGAGACTGAAATACCGGCAAATACAAGCACCAGCTGTTTTGCTGATCTTCGATTGGTAGATAGGACGAAGTCCGC
>JABINC010000002.1 GCA_018697675.1 Candidatus Peregrinibacteria bacterium | reverse complement strand
CTTGTTCTGTTTTGGATGCGGCGGATTTGACTCGTGAAGTGAAGAAGTTTTTTCCTTCGATTCCTGTGGCTGTGAAACTTTCTCCGAATGTTCCAAATATTGGGGAAATTGCTAAGGCGTGCGCCGACGCTGGGGCTGATGGAATTACGGCAATTAATACAGTTGGGCCGGGAATGGCGATTGATATTGATATGCGTGCTCCGATTTTGGCTAACAAAGTTGGGGGGCTGAGCGGTCCTGCGATCCAGCCGATAGCTTTGAAATGTGTGAATGATATTTATAAGGCAGTTTCGATTCCGATTATTGCAACTGGTGGAGTTATTACTGGGCGTGATGCGATTGCGATGATGATGGCTGGTGGAACTCTCGTTGGAGTTGGGTCGGCTGTTTACTACCGGGGCTCTGAAGTGTTTGGAAAGATTGCGAAAGAAATGAGTGAATGGTGTGATGAAAATGGGGTTAAAGATTTAACAGAAATTATTGGGTGTGTGCCTAAAAATTACTAAATGTGCACGTGCACAGATTTTAAATTGAAAAAATATGTTACAGGGAATGCCGCGGGCTGCAAAGATAGTATCTAAAGAAAAGCTGAATGATCAGGTGTATCAGTATGTACTTGATATTTCGGTAGGAGCGGAGCCTGGGCAATTTATAAATTTGTGGATTCCGGGTATGGATGAAAAACCTTTTTCTGTGGCTTATGATGATGGTGAAAAATTGACTTTGGCGATAGCTGCCGTTGGTCCTTTTTCAAATCATTTAGCTGAAAATGTAAATATTGGTGATAAGGTTGGAATTCGTGGAGCTTATGGTACGAAAAATAGAATTCCTGAAAATTGTAATGTGGCAACTGTAGCCGGAGGTTATGGGGCTGCGCCACTTTTCTTTTTTGCAGAGGCATGTGTGAAAAATGGCTGCAAAGTTGATTTCATAGTCGGTGCTAGAAACGAAGGGCTTTTACTTTATCTTGAAAAAGCTGCGGCAGTGGATGGCATTGAAGTTCATATCGCAACCGATGATGGATCAAAAGGACACAAAGGATATTGCACTCAAATTTTAGAAAAAATTGTTGAAGAAAAGGATGTGAAATTTATAGCAACTTGCGGACCAGAAATGATGATGAATGCCGTTGCAAATATTGCAGAGCCTCGTGGAATTGATGCTGATATTTCAGTAGAGCGATACATGAAATGTGGAATGGGAGTTTGTGGAAATTGTTCTGTGGATGGAACTGGAGAGCCGAGCTGTGTAAAAGGACCTGTGATGTCTTTGGAGCATGTTCGTAAACTAACTGGTTTTGCAAAATATCATCGGGACAGTGTTGGGAACAAAATCCATTGGTAGATGGATTCTGTTTTGAGCGAGTTTGATGATAAATAGATGTGATTGATTCGAATAGTGAGTGGTTAAAAAAGGATAAGAAAATAAATTCTAATTTACAAAAATATGGAGAATGAAGTTAAGATTGATTATGCTCGCGAAGTTGCGAAAGCTTTGCTCGAAATAGGTGCGGTGAAATTACAGCCAAAGGATCCTTTTACTTGGACTTCTGGACTGCGTTCGCCGATGTATTGTGATAACCGTATGCTTATTTCACATCCAAAAGCTTATGAATTAGTTGTTGATGCTTTTGTGGATATTATTGAAAATGGTGGTGGAGAGGGGCTTGAGTTTAATTTTCTTGCTGGGACTTCGACGGCTGGGATTCCTTGGGCGTCATTCCTCGCATATGATATCGAGTCTCCAATGGTTTATGTTCGTTCAAAACCAAAAGGGCATGGTGCCGGTAAAATGATCGAGGGAGACCTTCCAGAGGGAAGTCATGTGCTTGTTGTGGAAGATTTGATTTCAACAGGTGGAAGTTCTGTTGCGACAGTTGAAGCTCTTCGCGAAGAGGGGGAAGGCACGGTGACCGATGTGCTCGCGATTTTTACTTATAATTTTGAAAAAGCGACAACTAGATTTGCAGAAGTAAATGTAAATTCATGGCCTATCACAAATGTTCAGATTCTTACTGATGTAGCTGTAGAAATGGGCAAGATTACTGCTGAAGAACAAGAGATGGTGCTTGCATTCACCCGAGATCCGCAGGCTTGGCAAAAGCAGTGGGCTTAGTTAGATTTCGCATTCATAGCTTAGCTTAATTACGCCTTTTTTCGAACTACATTTTTTAATATGAATATTTTTTAATTCTCCCATGCTAGCTACATGGGTGCCGCCACATGGCATAGTTTTCGCTCCGTCGGAAAACAAAATTGACATAATTCTACATGGCTTATCTTTTGGTACATAAAGTGGAATCATATCGCATAACTCTCTCAATTCATTGTAATCGGCAGAGCGTATTTCTATAGGTACATCTTGTGAGATGGCTTCATTAACGGCGTTTTCGATTTTTTGTTTGAATGGTTCGCGCTCTTCCTCGGGGATTTTACCTTCGTATGCGACATAGCACTCTCCAGGAAAATGGTGTCCTTTGGTTGGGTTGAATTGTGGTGCGAGTTTTTGCATTATATGACCGATAAGATGTCCAGCTGAGTGCAGGCGTGAATTTAACGCTCTACGTTCTTTGTTAACTTCGCATTGAACTGTGTTCCCAATATTAAATTGTCCTTCTAAATATTCTCCGATGTGATAAACAATTCCGTCTTTGAATCGCACTTCTTGTACTTCAAATAGGGTTGAATCTAGAGAAATTGTTCCTTGATCGTATGGTTGGCCACCACCTTGAGGGTAAAAAATAGTTTGATCTAGAATGATTGCAATTCGATTATCTTCAGTGCTTTGAGTATCGGTGATTTTCGCTTCTGATTTGTATAAGTTTTGGTTTTCAAGGTATGTGAGCTTTGTTGTTTCCATTGTTGTAGTTATTAAAAAATGGTGATAGGTTTTGAGTAAATGTCAGTAAATATTGATAATGACAATTATATCTTTACTACTTATTTAACTTGTTGTAAAGTGGGTAGTGTCAACAATTACTGACGATCTTATGGAGGAATATTTATTAGAATTGGGTTTTACAGAAAAGGAGGCAAAGTTGTATTTGGTGTTGCTTGAAATTGGTATGCAGCCAGCTTCGGTGTTGGCCAAAAAAACTGGATTTCCGAAGGCGACGATACATTTTCTTTGTGATAATCTTGTGAAAAAAGGCTATTTGCGTAGATCTCAAAAAGGACGCACACAGTATTTTTATGCGGAACCAGGAGATCTTGAGCAAGCTAAGGAAAAAGAGCTCAAATCTGGGCAAGAGGCTCTGGAAAAAATAATTCCACTCTTAAAAGAATGTAAAAATCCGTATACTTCTCCTCCTAAGGTAACTTTTTTTGAAGGCGTTGATGGTTGTAAAAAAGCCTACCTAACCGTTCTTGATTCAAAAACAGATGTGTTGGAATTTGCGGCTCATGATGATTTAACGAAAATGGGGGAAAAATTTATGAATGATTTTATTGATGAACGCTCAAAGAGAAAATTGCATTTAGATGCGATTTGCCCGGAGAATGAAACTCATAAAAAGTATAAGAAAAAAAATAAAAAGCATTGTCGTCGCACTTGCATGTTCCCAAAGAAGAAAGGGGAGTTTTTTTCCTCTATCGATGTATTTGATGACAAAGTACTCCTTTTGAATCTATATCAGGATGCATTTGCAATTCTGATTCAAAATAAGGAGTTTGCAGATACGATGAAAACTATTTACCGTTTAGCCTGGGAAAATCCAGATAATATGAAGTAGATGCCTTGTTATTAATAGGGTGAGCTTGACTTATCTCGGAAGAGTAATATTATTAGGTCTTTGTATTTTTGATAAATTATTATGGGATGTGAAGGCAAGGTAAATCATGGTGGGGAAAGAAGGTGGGTGTTGCCTGTTTTGGTGGCGATAGGTTTGGCTGTTGTGACCCTTGTAGGATTATGCTCTAAAGAAGATGATCCCGTTGATGAATTAGAAGATTTTATTCCGCTAGACGTTGGGCCTTTTCGGCATGGACGATCTTCAGATAGAAGTGAAATTGATTTGCATGGGTGTTCGGGAGTGATAGATGGTGTAAGGGAGAGAGTGCATAGGTCTCTTTCTGACGATCCTGTGATCAAAGATGAAGTAAGGACGGAGGCTATTGAGGCTGTACATGAGGGCTTTTCAGATTGTATAGATGGTGATTTTGAAGTAGTTGATGATAACTATGTTCCGGAAAGGTTTTTGACTTTAGAGTGTATTGAGGAGATTGAGGCGTTGGATGAGTGGTGGGGGGGGGATTGGGCCGAAGATTTAAGACAAGAGTACGAATATGAGCAGCAATGGATTGAGGAATATCCTTGGGTAGGGGATGGTAGGAAGTATACTGTCATTTGCGATCCCGATGCTAGTGTTAAAGAATGTGATGTTGATTTTTCAGTTGAGGGTGGGCCGTTTTTTGAATTTGACTCGATAGAGGATGCGGTTGATGCTCCAGTGTGGCGTCCATCGGAAGTGAATTTATTAATTGGATGTAGAAATGAGAATTCTCTTGTAGGGGAGGGTGATCGAAATTATGTTTCTAAGGTTAATATTGGGCAGACTTTTCGTCCTGAGTGTGATGAAGTTGGTTGTAGGCCTATAGTTGTTCCCTCTATAGCTTTTAAGTTGGGAACTAGTATTTATTCAAGTTGGGGAATGGGTGGAGGTGAGTCTCTTCCTGATGAGCTTTGGGGGGATACTGATTCTCTTCATGATTTTGGATTATTTTTTGTTGAAGGTGGGCAGGTTCCATTGTTTTTGGAAGATGGGAATGGTGATGCGGCTCAAGCTTATTGGGATTTGATGACTACTGTGTATGGAGTTATACCTGTAAATGAAGTGATTTCGGAATTCTATTTGCCGTAGGGTCGTGTTTAATAGTGTTTTTTCTTGATTTACTGGCTTTCAAAAGGTAGTTTTTTTGTGATTTTAATTTTTAATGTAAATTTTTATGAATGATGAAGGTGCCATGAAAAATGTTCCGGAGGAAGGGCCGGAGGTGGAGGTTCAAATTGTGGGTGAGACTGATGTGGAAGAGGTGACTTTTGAGAATACTAAGTTAGAGAATTTTGCAGATAAGTTGAATCGAGCGATTGATAAAAAAGGTTCGTGTATTTGCGTAGGTTTGGATCCTCGGCTGAATCAAATTCCATCGTCAATTATTGATCCTATAACTGCAAAATATGGTTATACTCCGGAGGCTGCGTCGAAAGCGCTGCTTGAATTTAATCGTGGAATTATAGATGCGGTATGTGATCTTGTGCCAATTGTGAAGCCTCAGATTGCATTTTATGAGCAGTTTGGATTTTTCGGGTATTTGGCTTTTGAGGAAACTTGTCGATATGCGAAGGAGAAAGGACTTCTTGTGTTGGCTGATATTAAGAGGTCTGATATTGGATCGACTGCGAAGGCTTATGCGAACTATTTTCTTGGAGAAGTTGATGTGTTTGGAGAGGAAAAAGAATTTATAGATATTGATGCGGTGACGCTTAATCCTTACATGGGATATGATTCGATCAAGCCTTTTGCTGACCTTTGTATGAAGCGTGGGAAGGGGGCATTTATTCTTGTGAAGACTTCGAATCCGTCTGGGGCTGATATTCAGGATCGTGGAGTAGAAGGTGGTCATGCGGTATTTGAAATGGTTGCTCAATTGGTTGAGAGTTGGGGTGCAGATGTAATTGGAGAATCTGGATATTCGAGTATTGGGGCCGTAGTTGGGGCGACTTATCCAGCTCAGGCTAAAATCCTTCGTGAGATGATGCCGCAAAGTATTTTCTTGGTGCCGGGTTATGGTGCTCAAGGGGGTGGAGCGGCTGATGTTAAGCCTTGCTTCAATTCTGACGGCAAAGGAGCGATCGTGAATTCTTCTCGTGGAATCACATTCGCTTATGAAAAAGTTGATGGCCCTGTGGATGGGTCGCACTACGAACAAGCTGCACACAATGCGGTGCTTGCAATGAAGAAAGATTTGGATTCGATTTTCTAGCGCTTTTGTTTTCTTGTTTGCGGCGCGGTATCTTTTAGCCCAAGTTTCTTGTGATATTTTTCGGCTGCTTCCCAAGCTAGTTCGAATGTTTGTTTGAATACATTTACGATTTCCTGTGACTCGATGATGATTCCGAGTTTTTCTTTCCAATCTGCGATCATCATTTTGTTGTCGAAAAAATTAATTTCTGGTGTGAAGTCGAGATTTTCCTGCGGTACAATACGGCTCCGGCGAAGTTCTTGCTTATCTAGGGAATGTCTCTCTCGGTCGCAGGGGGTATCTGGGAATATCGCTCGAATTGGGATCTTTTTTGCGGCTCTGCGCTTATAATATTTCGGAAAATAAGCTGGGACGGCATCTTGATTTGCTTGGTCGGATGCATATGCAAGGATCTCTTCAGAGGAGGTTAGGGTTTCTTCGTACACTCGGATAAGTCCTTCAAATCCTTCGTAAAAATATACTCTTGGGCGACCTTCCAGAGCTCTGTGATGGATTTTTAATTCTGGAAGCAGGCCTTCTACTTCTGTCATTTTGTCTTCGATCTTTTTCTTTTCCTCTTCGAGGTATGTCATGAGTTGTTCTGGAGGTCTGGCTTCGAAATAGAGCTGTTCTTTTTTTTCATGCTTGGTGATGATTCCTTTTTTGAGAAGGGATTCTAAAATGTCATATGTGGTGGTTCTGGTGATTCCAGATTTTTTGGAAATCGTGGATACTGCAGAGCCTGATCCGAGCTCCAAAGTTGTCAAATATATGGCCGCTTCTTTTTCTGTAAATCCTAATTTTTGAAGTTTGTCTATCATGGTTTTTGGCTGCTTTTTGGGTTGTCGAAAATTTTCGTCAGTTTCGTACTTATTCTATCTTAGTGGCTTAAGAAAGTCAAATTTCAGGGGGTGGTTGGACGGGGTTTGCCGACATGGGGGTTGACGAGGATCGTCTGCTGAGGTTTAATATAGCCTTGTATTATGTAGTCTTAAATATTTTATAAAATATTCTTATGACCACTATCACAAAAAAATGCAGAGTCTGTTCGGGAGATTTTCAAATCGATGATCAGGATCAGGCATACTACGAAAAAAGGAATGTACCTCTTCCGACTCTTTGCCCGAAAGATAGACTTAAGCGGAGGCTTAGTTTTCGCAACGAGAGAAAACTTCATAAACGCATATCTGATTTAAGTGGTGAAACTATAATTTCGAATGTTCGGCCGGATGTTCCGTATCCGGTTTATCATGTGGATGAATGGCACAGCCAAGATTTCGAGACCCCATATCTCGAGAGCTATGATTTTGATAGGTCGTTTTTTGATCAACTTTATGATTTATGGAAAATTGCTCCGCGAATGCATAAAGCTAGTGCTGGGAATGAAGAGAATTCCGAATATTCAAATCATTGTGGGTTTTGTCGAAATTGTTATTTTATTTTCAATTCTGAGGATGATGAGGATTGTATGTATTGTCGATTTGCGGATAAGTGCACGGATTGTGTGGACTGTACAAATATTCTGCATTCGGAACTTTGCTATGAATGCGTGAATGTTAAAAATTGTTACAATGTGAAGTTTTCGGATGACTGTGATAACTGTACAGATTCGATTTTTCTTCGGAATTGTCGTGGAGTAAAAAATTCGATGTTTTGTTATGGGCTTGAGCGGAAGGAATATTGTTTTTTTAACCAACAATTAACTCGTGAGGAGTATGAGCAGAAGTTGAAGGAGTACCGAGTTGATTCGAATGGTGTGCTTGAGCATTTGAAAAAAAGTTGGGATGAGTGGAGCAAAGAGTGGCCGCGGATCCGTCATATTATTTTGAATTCTGAAAATTGCACGGGGGATTCTATTTATAATAGCCGGAATGCATTTGATGCGTGCAATGTAACTGAATTGCAGGATTGTCGTTATATTTTGAATTCTAGGGACGTGAAAGATTCGTATGATTTCTATGCTTATGGAATGGAGACGGAGCTCTGTGTTGACTGTGTGACTATCGCGCATTGTTATGATTTGAAATATTGTAATTATTGTATGCGTTCGAGCTTTTTACAGTATTGTGATAACTGTTGGGGCTGTGAAAATTGTTTTGGATGTATAGGTTTGAAAGATGGAAAGTTTTGTATTTTTAATAAACCATACTCCGAACAGGAGTATTTTGAGCTTGTTGATCGAATAGTTGAATGTATGAGAGAAAATGGTGAATATGGAGAATTCTTCCCTCAGAAATTTTCAATGTTTCCATACGAAGACACTTTGGCGAATGATTATTTTCCTTTGGCGTCTTCTTCGGTTTTGGCGGATGAAATTGGGGTTGGTGAATCTGTTGAAATTATTCCTGATTTGATTTCAGAAGTAGGGGCGGATTTAGAAAGTAAGGTGTATATGTGTCCGGTTCAAGGTAGGCCTTTTAGATTTCAAAAACGCGAACTGGATTTTTACAAAAAGATTGGTGTTGCAGTACCACGCATGAGTTTTGAAGCTCGATATTTGAAAAGAAATGAGCTTGTTCCTTTTATTTACTAGGTTTCAATTTATAATACTTCATTGAGTTTATTGCATCGTCGTATTTTAACTTAACTTGTGGATTCTTATCGTCTTTGAATTTGTTAATGCTTTGTAAAATATTTTTATTGTGTTTTTTTATAAAAGGTTTGGCTTTTTTCTGCATTCCCGTTGTGCAATCTCGGTACTCTGTATAATAGGGCATTCTATGGTCATAATATTGTACGCCATATATGAGGCAGAGATCTCTCGCTGTTTGTAATGCTATTTCTGGGTTAGAATTTTGAAGTAAATATTTTTCTAAATCTTCCCAGTTTTCTTTCGTAATATAATAATCCGTGAGGGACTCTATAACGTGAAGTAGTAAGTTTTTTGAGATAGTTTCTCCTTTCTTAAGTTTTGATTCAAGATCTTTAATTATTGATGGATATCTTTTTTTGAATTCATTTAATTCTTCTGTTTTTTTAATTTTTCTTAATGTGACTTTCAACTCTTCTAAGTTTAATCTTCGAAAATTATGACTTATTGAAGGTCCTGCTATGAATGCGTCTTCATCATCTACTGAATAATATTGATGATAATATGTACCACAATTTGTACATTTTTTTATCATATTCGAAACTTCCGTGTGTCTGTCTGGTTGCAAGTGTTCTGTATATATGCTTTCTAGCCCTTTGAATTCTTCGACTTGCAGAGTTCTCCAGAGATCTTTTTTGTGAGGTAGATATGAGCATATTTCACAATCAAAAATTGAAAAATATTCCTCTCCCTTTTTTCTTTGTTTTATTTTGCGCTCAGTGGCTCCATGGGAAATGAGTAAGTCGATAAGTTCTTTAGAACCTGAATGTTTAGCAAGAGTAAGAGCTGTTACACCTTTTTCTTTGTCTATTTCATCGGTTGGTGAGCCTTTTTTGAGAAGAAATTCTGCTGTTTTGATATGTTTTTCAATACATGCTTGCATCAGCGCATTCCAGTTTAAATTATTTTTTTCGTTGATTTTCGCACCTTGTTTTAGAAGTTCGCGGACAACGTTGGTGCGTCCAGACCATGCCGCATGAAGTAGGGCGGTATTGCCTCGACAATCTTTAGCTGCAAGGTTGGCACCGTTATCTAAAAGATATTTTACTATGCTGAGTCTCCCATAGTAGGCCGCTTTCATCAGTGGGGTTTCTGAGTATTGTCCTTCTTCGGGGCTTAAACCTGCTGCGATGAGAAGTTTTGTCAGTTCCAGGTCTCCGGTTCTGGCCGCTTCTACGAGAGCATCTCCAGGAAGTTTCTTTTTACGTTTTTTTGCTTCTGCAATTATTTTTTTTGTGAATACCATGTCTTTTTTCTCGACTGCATATTCTAAAATGCCACTATCGAGAAGATCTTGTTTTGAATTGCTATTTATCCAGTGATCAAAAAGTATTTTTACAATTTTTGTACATCCTTGGCTCATAGCTTCACTGATAGGGAGGCCGCTATTTTTGTGATTTTTGTTTATATCAGCACCATTCTCTAATAAAAGTTTTACGATATTTGTTCTGCCGCAAAAAGCCGCCCAATGTAGAGCGCTCCCATGATAATGATTTCCTCTGTTAATTTTTGTTCCGGCTGAGATGAGTAATTTTGCGATTTCCACATTAGATTTTTCATTTGTTATTACTTCAAAAAGAGCATTTTCTTCGCCCTCATTTTCTATATTTACGTCGGCACCAGATTTGAGTAGGGCTTTCACTATTTTAATTGAACGTGAACAAGAAGCAGCGTACATTAAGGCTGTCCGCCCATAGTTCCCTTTTTTATCTATGTTCGCTTTGTGTTTTATCAATAGCTTAACAGCTTCTAGGTGCCCATACATTGCCGCGGAGTTTATCGGTCCATCGGTATCCCTTTTGAATATATTTGGATCTGCTCCATTTTCTAAAAGGAGTTTTGTGAGTTCTGCGATTTTTTTCGAATCGTCTTCATAGGCGTCACAGGCTAATTTTATTGGAGTGTCGCCTTTTTTATCTTTTTTATTAACGTCTGCTCCTGCTTTGATGAGAGCCTTGGCAATTTCATTGTTTTTATAATAACATGCTAATGTAAGTGGAGTGCTATTTTGTCCTGCGGGAATCCGATTTAGGTTGATTTTTGTTTTGAGGAGCTTTTCAACGAGTTCCAGATCATCTTTTTTAATAGCGTCGTTAAGTGGAGCCCGTTTATTATTTGATTTATTCATAGTGTTTTTTTGGTATTTTTATGAGATTGAATCAAGATATTCTCTAACTGTGTGTAAATTGTATTTGTCTTCGAGTCTTAGTTTAACAGCAAATATTATTTTTCCTGTAAGTCTTCCATCTTGAAAAGTTATATGGCCTTTATCTATGATGAACTTTCTAGCTTCTTCATTCGAAGAAAAAGTTTGTATAGGTGTTGCAGGGCCACCTCGTTCACTTTCTGTATATGTAAATACATGATCTTTATATGATAATTCTGAAATATAGTCTCGGTTTGACGTGAAAATAATTGAAGACCCAGATTTTTCTACAAGTCCCTCTACTCTGATTTTGACAGCCGCATCAATGAGTTTGCCTTCTTCTCCTAAATATTTTTCAACTCTTTTCGTAAGTTTGGGATGGTCGGTGCGGAGAGCTTTTGCCAGGTCGGTTCGTGTGGTTTTATTCCTTTGTTTTGATACAAAGTTTTCTATTTTTTTTATTCGTGGATCTTTTTTGAGTATGATGTAGGTCAGGAATTCTTCTATCATTTCTCGATTTGGAAATTCAGAATCTTCAATGTAATCGTTTTGTTTTGTGGTGATATAGTAATTATGATCGTTTCCATTATCATCTTTAATAGCGTGTATTTTCGTTGTGGAATTGAGAGAAAGGATTTTCTCTTCATCGAGTAGTAGATGGAATATAGTGTCAAATAATTTCATATGCTTTTTAATGTTAATTTATTGCTGGATGTATTTTCTCATGAAAATATATATCGTCGACTAGATGAAACTATACGTAGTCTATGTCTTCTGGGTTTCTGTTTAAGTGATTCTTTGTTCATAGTTGGGTTATTACTTGGCTGCTCGAACTATAGACTAGTTTTTGTGTATTTAAAAATGTAAGTTTATAAGCGTCCTACTAATGAAAAATCTAGTCGTGTTAGATAAAACTTATTATGTAAAATACGAACTTCCAGTTTCATATGAGATTACCTATGAAGCCTGTCTTGTTCGTTGGCAATGGTTTCGTAAATATCTTATGAAGTTTTATGGATTTAAAACTCTGCCTGAAACTTTTGATTCTGAAGATGGTGGAATTTCTGAAAATAAGAGGCTTTGTGAAGAAGATGGGATCGATTATGATTTTAGGCCTCCAGAGTTCAATTACACTTGGCGATCTCAGAATCTTGAGTTTGATGAAGATGGATATCACATTGAGATCATTTTTAATCAAGATGAACTTTCGGACTGGTATAAATTCAGTTGTGTAAAAGGTGATGAGTTTAGTATAGAATTTTTGATCTCTTCTAAAGAGCAATATTTAAGGTTTAATAAAGGATTTCCTGATCAGGCAAAATGGCTACTTGCATGTGAGGAATTGGAGTGATTGATTTGCTTTTTCACCCTCTAATCGATAGAATTCCCGGGCTTTAGGAGTTATTTTTAAGCTTATTTTATGGAATTAGAATTATTGCTTCCGGGTGGGAATCTGGAAAAGACAAAGATTGCGTTTGAGTACGGGGCTGATGCGGTGTATGTGGGAGTGCCTATGCTTTCACTTCGAGCGAGGGAGAATCAGTTTGATCTTGATGGTGTGCGTGAGGCGACTGAGTTTGCGCATAGCATTGGAAAGAAGATTTATTTTACGGTGAATATTTTTCCGCATAATGTGAAGGTTGATTTACTTGAGAATTTGATTAAAAAAATGGCGAAGTTGAAACCGGATGCATGGATTATGGCGGATCCTGGGGTTATTGCTTTTGCTCGGGAATATGCGCCGGAGATTCCGATTCATTTGTCGGTTCAGGCGAATAATGTGAACTGGGCGTCCGCTAAATTTTGGCGAGAGTCGGCTGGGATTGAGCGAATTATTCTTTCTCGGGAACTTTCTATAAAAGAGATCAAGGAAATCCATGATAAGAATCCTGGGCTTGAAATTGAGGCCTTTGTGCACGGAGCTATTTGCATGGCATATAGTGGGAGGTGTCTTCTTTCCAATTATTTTTCATATAGAGATGCGAATCAAGGAACTTGTGCGCATAGCTGTCGTTGGAAATACAAAGTTCATAAAGCTAGCCCTGCTTCAGGAGTGTATGATCCTGAACATTATGAAGAGATTGAGGGGAATTATTTTCTCGAAGAGCTCAAGCGGCCTGGAGAATTTTTATCGGTGGATGAAGATGAATTCGGCACTTATATTATGAATTCACGCGACCTTTGTGCCGTTGAATATCTGAAAGATTTGGTCGATGCTGGAGTTGTAAGTTTCAAAGTTGAGGGAAGGTCAAAAAGCATTTATTATGTGGCTTCGGTCGCGAAAATTTATCGAAAAGCTCTTGATAATATCAAGGCTGGGAAGGAGTTTGATCCTAAATTGATTGATGATCTTGCGAAGGTTGCAAACCGTGGATTTATCCCTGGGTTCTTGGTTGATAATCCCGCAGAGGCAGCTCAGTATTACGAGAAAAATGTGCCGTATCAAACGCATATTTTCTCAGGAGTTGTACGGGCGGAAGCTGATGAAAGCAGGGAGGCGTTTGAGGAAAAGTTTGGCGATGAGTATGCCAAAGAGTGCTTGAAGGAGGGTGAATATGTTTACATAGTTGAAGTTCGAAACAAAGTTTTGGATGGTAGTGAAATTGAAATTATGACTCCGATTGATGAATTTACCGCTAATATTGAAGGTCTTTGGAAGATTCCAGGCTCTCATAATAAATCGAAAAAAAATGAAAAAGTAGAATCGGTGCATGGTGGTGATGGTCTGGCATTTTTCAAATTGAATGTACCTAGCTTGCCGGTTCATGCTATGCTGCGGCAAAGAAAAGAATTAACAAATCATGGCACTTCTTAGACTCATACCAGCACTTTTCAAAAAGAACTTCTTGTTTGCTTTTGGACTTCTCTTTTATAACCTGCTTTTTATAGCTGGGTATGTTTTCTGGGGTTGGGGAGTCACAGAGACTATATTTTTATTTTGGTTTGAAGCCATAATTCTCTTGATCTTTATTTGGTTGGAATTGCTTGTTTTAAATAAGAAGGAGAGAGGGAATGTAATTGCTTACACTTTGATTTTTGCGTGGCAGCTTATCGTTGTTTTGGCGGTTTTTTATGAATTACATAGTGAAATGTTTGCTATTCCAAATTTAGATGCTGATAATTTGTTTGGTTTTGCTGTTCGGATGTTTCTTTATATGTGGGTTGTGCTTCCAGCTCTTCTGCCAAGTATGATTCTTCTTACAGTTAATTTCCTTGTGGATTTTGTTAAAAAGCTTTCTAAATCTTCTGAAAAGTTGGATACAGCTAAATGTACGAATGCACTTTTTTATTCATCTTTGATACATGTTTATCTGTTACTCGTTTTGATAACGCTTTTTCATGTTGTAGGGCATGGCCTTGCGGTTTTAATTCCTGTTGTGATTGTAAAAATCTTTGCGGACTTCTCTGTAGCTCTGAAGGAACACGATATTTATAAAGGTAAGGACAAAAATGGGTATTATATTTCGAATCCATTATTTTTTACTATAGCCTGGTTCTTTCTTTCTGCATTATTCATACTTCCGATGTACTTGTTTGATACCGGCTTTGACCTTACTTTATTTGAGTTGATTTTAGGAGTAATTCTTCTGTGTTTTTATGGGGGTTTTATGCTGATTTTTTTGTCAGCATTTTTTAATTATGGGAAGAAGTAACTAGCCTATATTTGCCCAGAAACATTCTTGGCAGTAAACTGTGTAGGGTGCCGTTTCCGGATAGGTTGAAAGCATCTGTTTTTGACATTTGCCGCATGGGCGACCGTATAATTTTCTTTCGTTTCGAAGTGCCATTCTTTGTCGGTGTCGGCATTCTGGGCAGAAGTCTGGGCTTGGAAGATTTTTTCTCTTATAGAGATCTGCTTCTTGTGGGATTACGTGAAAATCTTTTTCACAATGTGGATTTTTACACTTTAGAATTGTTTTTTCAGTAGTCATTTTAATAGTGATTATAAATTTAATTTAATGTTGGGAGTAGCGGCTGAATTGCGTGATCTTCTTCGTGCATATATCTCTGCATTTCATAATCTGATATGAAGTAGATCATCATATTGTAGAGTCCATTTGATTGGAGTTCTTTTTTGATTTCTGCAACTTTTGCATGGTATTGGTCTTCGGGGTATGGCTGATTTAAAATGTGATATTCTTTATTTTCGAGGTATACACAGCCGAAACAATTTTTTAGATTTTTGGAATATGCGCAAAGTTCGCTGTCTGAGCATTGGTCTGTGTGCATTAGGAAGTTACAGTTGTAGTTGATTGGCGCTTGGACACATGAGTAGCAGTTCTCCGCTTCGAAACATACGGTCATGTCACAGCAGTCTTTGTTTCCGTTGCACTCGATGTTGTAGAGGCAGTCTTCTAAGTTGAATGCGTCGTAACATTGGTAGCAGTTTTTTGCTTCAGAGAGGTTATTTCCTATGCAATTTTCTGTCATTGTTTGATGAATTCCGAGATTTACCGTTGTGCTTTGTACTTCTTGTAATTTTTGAGCGACCATATTCATTACCGCTGGATTGGAAAGGTCGAGTTCTGAGATTTTTCTCTCATATTCTTCCTTAGAAAGTTTTTCATTGAAAAGATAATATTGTTTTTGGTGAAGTCCGATGCATCCGAAACAGTTTGTGCATCCGAAGCAGTCGGCGCAATATGAACACTCGGAACAGTTAGAGCAATGATGACAGTATGAAAGCATATATCCATTAATACAGTCTGTGGATTCTATGCACCATTGGCATTCGGTGCAGAATGTTATTCCAGAGCAATTTGTGCATTTCCTGGAATATCTTCCGTAGTACACGTCCTCGCAGTAGAACACGCAGAATGAGTAATAGCAATTTTTGGATTTGATCGCTGTGTCTGCAAATTCAGAATTTTCCGCTTGAACCTGTTTTACGTTGTAGCGGGGTTTCTTTAGAAGCAGTTTTTGAAAGTCTTGTGTGAAGTTCATGTGGATGAATTAATTGTTACGAGTACATTGTATATGTTTTCTGGATTTTGTTATGAAAAATGTACGATTTTTGTTTGAATTTTTCCTTAAAGGGTGAGGGATGGCTTGTTTTAGCTAAATCTATGTGTTATAATTTTTGTAGAAATTTGGTCTACATTTTATGGATTTATTATGATTTCTTCTGCAGATTTAAATAGAATTGGTGTTCAGTTCAAGATGTTTGGATGTGCGGATCGTGAAACCCAGATCTATATTCAAGCTCTCAAAATGGGAGCTTGTTCAGTCCAGGATATAGCTAAAAAACTGAAACAAAATCGTGTAACGGTCCATAGCGCTATTGAAAGTTTGATTGAAAAAGGGTTCTTAACCGGGACTAGAAAGGGTAAAAAACGTTTAATTGTAGCGGAAGAGCCAGATGTGCTTTATCAGCTTATTCAGAGGAAGAAAAACGAAATTTCTCTTATTGAAAGTAATGTTGATTATGCTGTGAAGCTTCTGCAATCTATGCGTAGTGAAGAAGTCGGTAAGCCTTCGGTGAAATTTTATGAAGGAGTGGAAGGATTCAAAAAAATGCTTGAAGAATCTTTGAGTTCAAAGGGTGAGATGCTAGTTTTTTCTAATGTTGAAATGTTGGCGGAATTGGTTGATTCGGATTATTTAGAAAATTATTTTGGTAGACGTGCTGGCAAGGGTATCAATACGAGATTGATTTTCCCCGATTGTAAATTTGCCAAGAAAGTTAATGAGAATTCTAAGAAATATAAGATTGAGATTCGTCTTTTGTCGGGATCAGTTAAATGGAGTTCCGCATTTTTCCTTTGGAATAACACAGTAGCTTTTCTTTCTTATACCGAAGGACGATTAACTACGACTTTCATAGAAAATCCTGATATAGCCTATTTTGTTCGAACTATTTTGTTTGATCGGATTTGGTTTGGGCTAGACGCTCCCAATCCTCAATAGTAAGTTTTTCGGCTCTTAGGTCTGGATCGATGCCGGCTGAGTTCAGGAGAGCTTCTGGGAGGTTGTTTCGGAGTTTTTTGCGGGGGGATTTGAAGCCGCGTTCTATAAGTTCGAAGAAGCGGTTTATGTCTATTTTTGTGAGGTCAACTTTTGGGGTGTCGTGAACTGTGATGCGTAAGATGGCTGAGTCAACTTTTGGAGCGGGGTGGAAAGAGTTAGCCGGGACCATACTTATGATCTCTGGTTCGCCGAAAACTTTTATATTTAATCCTATTACTGATTCTTTGCGTTTATCCGTTATCTTTTCTGCGACTTCTTTTTGAATTAGGAAAACTATTATCGAAGGAATTGTTTTAGAGTTTTTTAGATACTGGTCTTTTAAAAAATGCCGTAGGAGAGGAGAGGTGATGAAATATGGGATGTTGGCGAGGATTTTGTAATTGGGCTTTAAATGAGAGGCATCTATGTCGTATTTTAGTGCATCGGTGTGTATGAGTTGCCAGTTTGATAGTTCTTCTGGAGTATGAAGATTCGCCATGTTTGCTCCTACGACTTTTATCATTTGCGGATCCATTTCAAGACTTGTGAGATTTGGTGTTTTTTTGAGAATTTCGTGAGTTAAAACTCCCAGCCCAGGTCCGATTTCTAAAATTTGATCATTGATCTGAATGTTTCCAGCTCCTATTATTTTGTCGAGAGCTTCGCGATCTACTAGAAAATTCTGCCCAAGAGCTTTCTTGGCGTATGCTCCATGGGTTTTGAGAATAGCTCGTATGTGCTCTATATTTGTGAGGTCGATGTTAGTCAATTTTGATTAGTTTAAGTTGGTCGGTTTTGCCACTAATTATTGAAATGGAGTCTTTTGCAACTTCTAGTTCCTTGGATAGGAATTTTATAAGTTCTTGATTAGCTTTGCCTTTTTCGGGGACTGCTTTGATGCGGATTTTAATTGTGCCGTCTTCTAGGATCTCTGTGATTTCGTTCTTTTGCGATTTGGGAAGAACTTTTATTCTGAGGTATGAAGGTTTTTCCGTGAGTATTGCTTTTATTTGATCAATCATGTTTGAATTTACCTTTTTTGATAAAGTTTATAACTTGTTTTATAGTTTTCTTCTTAAATGGAATTACTGCATGGTCGTAGGGAAGTACTATGAAATCTTTCATTTGTTTGAGCTTTGTTTGTTCTACTGAGACAAGCCCATCATTCTTTTTTTTGTGCCATAAGGTATAAAGGATTCTTGTTGGATGCCACCAGCCTTTGTGGTTCTTTATTTTTCCAGCAATTATTCCAAATTCACATTTTGGTAAGGGGCTACGATTTGCGAAACTTTTAATGCTACTTTCCATTTGCTTTAGTCCAGGGCCGAAAATTGCATTTATCAATTTTGACCTCCCAAAAATATCTGCCATGTCAGAGCCTTTGTTTGGTGGAGCTATCATCACAAGCCGTTTCATCCTTGGAATTCGATTTATGAATTGTCTTGCTACGAGTCCTCCCATTGAAAATGTAACAAAATTCATTTCTTTATATTGGATGTTTTTTGCGAAGGTTTCAATTATTTTTGAATGATGTGAAATTTCGTAAGCATTGCTTGCATAGCCGAAGTTGAAAGTGGTATAGCCTTGTTTTTTTAATTTTTTCTCGATTTTTGTCATATATAGTTTATGGCAAAGAACACCGTGAATTAGAATAACTACTTTGTTGTATTTTTTCTCTTTTTTGGATTGTGATAAAAGTTTTTTGCAATATTGTAAGCTTCCAGAGGCCTTTAGTTTATATTTGTTATCTATAAGTCTGTAGAGGCCATTGATTACTATATTTTTTTGAATTCGCCAATCATCTCTGATATATATATCTTCCCAAGTTAACCATCCTCCTATAGTGAAAATTGGAATTTTAATTTCTCTGTTTTTTCGAAAAAGGTTAATTAACATTTTTGGTTTTAAGGAGAAATTTGCGAGATTCTTCTACGATAAGTATTCCAAATGAAGCAACGATTATCAATATCCATTCATTGACTGTGAGGCTGGTTGTGTGAAGAAGAGTTTGAATAAATGGGACTTCAACGAATACGAGAAGGGTTAAAATTGAAATTGAGATTGCTCCTATAAGCCAGAGGTTTTTGAGTAGACCTAGTGTGAAAACTGATTGATTTTCACTTCTGGCATTATATGCGTTGACCATTTGTATTAGCACGAGTACTGCGAATGCAGTTGTGGAACTTTTCATGTAGGCAATTGAATCACGACTGAGAGTTTCTCCCCATTCCCAGCCGTAACTGTAAAGTTGGAATAAGAATAGGCCGGTTACAATAAGTCCTATAAAGCATCCGACATAAACATAACGAATGATAAATTGTTTGGTCATTATTCTTGTTTTTGGATTTCTGGGAGGAGCGTTCATCACGTTTGCTTCAGGGGGCTCTACCCCTAGGGCAAGAGCTGGGAGGACGTCTGTTCCGAGGTCAACAGCGAGGATGAGTACGGCGGTGAGTGGGGCGGGTAAGGCGAGAATTATGGCTGCGAAGATGGTAAACAGTTCGCCGATATTGCAGGAGAAAATATAAAAAATAAATTTCTTCAAATTATTATAAATGGTTCGGCCTTCTTCTATCGCGGTTACGATCGTGTTGAATTTGTCATCTGCGAGAACCATGTTGGCTGCTTCTTTGGAAACATCTGTCCCAACAATTCCCATAGCGACTCCAATATCTGCACGCTTCAGAGCTGGGGCGTCATTTACGCCGTCTCCCGTGACTGCTACGACCTCCCCCATTTGTTTTAAAGTGTCTACGACTTTGAGTTTATGTTCGGGGCTAACTCTTGCAAATATGATTTGATCGTGTTTTTTAAATTCTTTTTTGAGCTTTGCGGTGGATAGCCGGTTGAGAATTTTCCCTGTAATTATGCGGACATTCTTACCTTGTACTATGTTTAATTTTTGTGCGATCGCATTGGCAGTCAGCCCTTGGTCTCCTGTCACTATGTATATTTTGATTCCGGCGCGGTGGGTTAGTGCTACGGCTTCTTTCACCTCTGTTCTAGGTGGATCGATCATTCCGCAGAGCCCCGTGAAAACCAGTTTTGATTCAACTTCTGACTCTTTGTATATTTTTTGTTCTTTGACTTCTTTGTATGCAAAAGCAATTACGCGAAGCGCGCGAGTGGCCATGTCTTTATTTAATTTTTCTAATCGTTTTTTGTCGTTTGGAGTTAGTTTTTTAATTTCGCCATTTTTTATTATATGGGTGCATTTTGGGATAATCATTTCTGGCGCACCTTTTGTGTAGGCGAAGAATTTTCCACTTTCCTTTATGATTACGCTCATACGTTTTCTGCCTGATTCAAATGGTAGTTCAAATATACGTTTATGTGACTTTTCGAGCTTTGATTTTAAATACCCCCCCTTTGCTGCCATTGTCAGCAAGGCTCCCTCAGTAGGGTCTCCAAGTATGCTTGAGCTCCCTTTTTCTGTTATCAATTTAGCGTCATTACAGAGTGCTGCATTTTTGAAAATTAGCTCTGACATTTTATATAAAGTTTTATGGCGATTTTTCAAATCATCCATACTTACTTTGTGTCCGCGATGGTTTAAAATTGAGACAACTTCTTTATCCGCTTTGAAATGAATATCTCCTTCAGGTGAATACCCAACTCCGGTTACTTTTGCATTGTAATCTCCGAAGTGAATTTCTTGAACAGTCATCTCGTTTTTTGTGAGAGTTCCGGTTTTGTCGCTGCAAATCACTGTTGTGGAGCCGAGAGTTTCTACGGAAGCGAGCTGTTTTATAATTGCATTACGTTTGGCCAGGCGTTGCACCCCTATCGCTAGAGCAATTGTGATGGTTGCAGGGAGACCTTCTGGGACCGCTGCTACTGCAACTGATACTGAGAATAAGAATGATTCTAATAATCCATCATCTTGGATAAAGTATCCGACTAGAAATAAAATAGCTGAAAGTACGAGTGTTATTTTCCCTACAAAAACTCCAATTTTGAGGATTTCTTTTTGGAGAGGACTTGCGTCTTTTACAGTTCCAGTTGTTAATTTCGCGATCTTTCCAAATTCAGTATTCATTCCCGTACCTACGACTACCGCTCGTCCGGTTCCTCGAACTATTGAAGTTCCCATAAATACCATATTTTGCATCTCTGCGATGTGCTCATCTTTGTCATAAATTATGTCTGCTATCTTTGAGACTGGTCTGGACTCTCCTGTGAGGGCTGATTCAGAAACTCGGAGCTCCGCGGCCTCTATAAGCCGCATGTCCGCTGTGATCTTGTCGCCTTCGCTTAAAATCACGATGTCGCCGGGGACCAGATTTTCTGCATTAATCATCATTTCTTTCCCATTTCTCACAACTCTCGCATTTGGAGATACCATCTTTTGCAGAGCTTCTAGTGCTTTTTCCGCTTTGAATTTTTGCGCAAACCCAATACATGCATTTAAAATCACGATAAATAAAATCACGCTTGCATCTATCATTTCTCCAGCCACTCCTGCGATGAGGGCTGCAATTATCAAAATAATCACCATCAAATCTTTGAATTCTTCCAAAAACTTAATAATAAGCGGAGTCTTGTTATGAGCTGTAAGCTCATTTTTGCCGTGTACCTCAAGTCTTTGCTTCACTTCAGCATCCGACAGTCCTTTCCCGGAAGTTTTAAATGTCTTAAAAACTTCTCCCAATTTTAAAGCATGTGCCATTTTTATTTTTGCTTAAGTCCGGCACATTGTAGCTAATTTTTCGGGAAATTCAAATCTTACAAAAATGAATCAGCATGTCTCTCCATTATCTCTGCAGAAATTACTCCTTTTTCTTCGAAAAGTTTTATTAATGCATTTGGATTCGTCTGGACTAGATCTCTAATCTTTTTACGACTGAAGGCGGGAATTGTTTTATGTGGCTTTCTTAGAGTAGCCCCAGATGCTAACGCCTCTTCAATTATGTATATCATTCCATCGATATGGTTATTATTTCCCCCTATTTCAGCTGGAAACCAATCTATTAAATCAAGTGTAATATCGATTCCTAGCTCTGTTTTTAATCTGGCCAAATTTCGCATGTATACAGGATTACTTGCATTGTCTCCTAATGCCTCAAGAATATCTTCAATATCAGCTTGATTCATTCCTTCTGTTATCGTCATTAGGCTTTCAGTGATTGTTTCCACCTCTTCTTGAGCCTTCTCGGCTTTATCAAATTCTTCATCAACATCAATATGTGGTGACACTGCCAATATCGCCTCTCTTGCGAAATTTACTTCTAAAGTGTCTACAGAGTCTTCTAAAGCCATAATAATTATAGTTAATATTTCCTATAATTATAGCACAGGAGCGTCTTTGGGGCTATTGTTTTTTACGGAAGTTTTATTAAGGAGGCATTTTGCTGCCCACCAGATGCACATGTTGTTGATGGCGATTAAGATGACGGCAGTTCCCAATGTGAAATTTTCTGAGGAAATCAGGCTTAGGATTATTATAAATACTACTGCACCTATTCTTGAGAATCCGAGGATGAAATCGCGATAGAGCATGCCGCTGTAGAAGCTTGAGTGCTCTTTTTCTTTTATCAATTCAATAGATTTTAGATCTATGACATGTTCAGAAACTCTAAAAGTAGGATAAGCGAGGGTAACTATCAAGATGTGAATTATGTATATATAAGGGCTGACTTGCCAGAAGACAAGGCCTGCATAGGCGATTGATTCGATGAGGAGTGCCCAAAACATTATGTTGAGGCGATTGTTTTCGTGGCGCTTGTGCGAGAGGAAAATTATCATTAGGACTGAAATTATTCCTATAACTGTTTGGAGAATTCCGAAATTTATAATCGTTTTCATCGAATATATTGCGATAATTGCGAGAGTTGGAGCGTAGAGTCCCCAGCCGAATCCTTGGGTCATGTAATATCTTCGTGCATGGCGGATTTTTTTGTCGAAAATTAAACGTTTCCATTCTTTGAGTTGAATTTTTTCTGGGAAATAATCCGGGAGGGCGAAGATGAAAGGCAGGGAGAGTAGGTAGACGAATGGAATTATAATAAAGAGTAGTTTGAATGTTTCGACGTGTAGGAGCCTTTCGGAAATTATGAATGTCAAAGTGGCTATGGCTGGTCCTATTATTCTGAGTGCTTGAGATATTGCCGTTACCATTGAAGAATAAAAATCACGATTTTTTTCATTTGTAAAAAGCATTTCGTATGAGTGTACTCCGATCCAAAAAATACCTAGTCCCATACCATTTATTAGGCCGAATAAGTATAAGTAAAATTCTGTGTGTGGTAGGAAGATTAAGATTAAAAATGAAGTTATGCATACGGCGAAAGACTTCAAGTAATTTAGTCTCATTGAAAGTCTGAAATGTGAAATTAATATTCCCCAAACTGAGAAACCTAGGATGATTCCTCCGAATCCACATAAGTTGAATATTCCGAGTTTTAGGATGGAGTCGGTTTGGAGGAATACGAAGATGTTGAGAAAAACTCCGACCAAGACTTCAGCGAAATTGTATACAAGATAAAGCCAGACCATCGCCTTGGTTTCTTTTGGGAGGTCGCGAAATCTTTTTAGAGTTAATGAAAACATTGCCTTATAAGTTATTTGGGCCATGAGTTTATGCCGATTTCCTCTGATTGCAAGCGTTTTTCACTATTTTAGATGCTCTTTTCTCCAGCGTTCAATTTCCGCGTGATTTCCAGACAGCAGGACTTCGGGGACGCAAAGCCCCTCGAACTCGGCTGGCTTGGTATAGTGTGGATGTTCTTTTTTACCTTCAAAAGCATCTGAAAATGAATCGAGCTTGTGTGAATCTTCGTCGCCGAGCGCGCCTGGGATCAGGCGTGTGATGGCATCTATCATTATCATTGCGGGGAGCTCGCCTCCGGTCAGTACGAAATCTCCGACAGAGATCTCTATATCCACAAGTTCATCTCTTATGCGTTGGTCTATTCCCTCGTATCGTCCACAGAGTAAAATTAGCTCATTGTGTTGTGCTCCGAGGGCTTCTGCAGTATTTTGTGTAAATGTATCCCCCTGTGGCGTCAAAAAGACTACAGGCCCTTTATTTTTCTCCTTTGCGACTTTGATGCAATCAAAAAGTGGTTGGCATGTCATGAGCATTCCAGCCCCTCCTCCATAAGGTGTGTCGTCCACTTTCCCATGTTTATCGGTTGTGAAATCACGGATATTTAAAAAATCTATCGTTATTAGATTTTTCTCAATTGCCCGTGCCAAAATAGAATCGCTCAAATACGACTCGAAGAGATTTGGAAAGAGTGTTAAAACTGTGAAATGCATAGCCTAACGTTTTGACCACTGTGGTGACTTCCTCGCTTTCTTTAGACCGAATTTCTTTCGTTCTTTAATACGAGAATCACGTGTCAGGTAGCCAGCTTTTTTAATACTTGTTCTAAGTTCAGGATTTGCAACTATTAATGCGCGAGAGATTCCGTGCTTGATTGCGTCAATTTGTCCTCGAAATCCACCGCCTTTTACTTGTATAGTGATGTCATAGTCTTTGAGCATTTTAACAAGTCTAAGTGAAGCATTTGCTACCTCTACTAGATCTTTTGAATTTGCAAAATCCTCAAGAGTTTTTCCATTTACATGGAAATTTCCTTTCCCTTTTTCATATAAACGTACAGTTGCAACAGATGTTTTTCTTTTTCCAACTGCATAATGATATTTTCCTACACGTCCAGTAGGAACTGAACTGTCTTTGATATCTTTTTTGGCTGATTTTGCTTTACTTTCTGGCACTAGTTTGAGTAGTTAATTATATTATTAGAATTTTAATTCTTTTGGTTGTTGTGCTATGTGTGGGTGTTTCTCTCCTACGTAAAGTTTTAACTTGTCCATAATTTTGTCTCTTAGTTTGTTTCTAGGAATCATTCCTTTAACAGATCTGTATAATAGCGCAGTCGGTTTCTCTTCTCTCAGTTTTGCAGCTGTCTTTGATTTTAGGCTTCCCATATATCCACTGTGTGAATAGTATTTCTTGCCCTCTTCTTTGTTTCCTGTTAATCGAATTTTTTCAGCATTTATAACAATAACATTGTCTCCACAGTCCAAATGAGGTGTGAAAGTTGGTTTATTTTTACCTCGGAGAATTTTTGCAATTTCTACTGAAAGTCGGCCTAGAACTTGGTCTTTGGCATCAACGATGTACCAATTATGTTCAATATCCGCTTGTTTTGCTACGTAAGTTTTCATCTTTATTTAGTCTTTTTAGTGGATGTAGTTTTTTTGGTGGTGGTTTTTTTATCCTCTTTAGCGGCTTTTGGAGCCTCGGCTTTCTCTTCTTTTACAGTTGGCTTGCCTTCTAATAGTTCGATGATTACCAATGGAGCGTTGTCTCCGTCTCGACTCTTATACTTTGTTATTCTTGTAAATCCCGAATTTTTGTCAGCGTATCTCTCTTTTAGAACTTCCATCAGTTTTTTCGATGCATTTTTGTCGAATACAATTTCGTTTATCTTTCTAATTGCACCCATAGTATCTTTCTTCTTTGCTATCGTAATGAGTTTTTCAACCATTGGGACTACTATGCTTGCTTTTTTAGCAGTTGTTTTCACTCTTTCGTGGAGAATGATTGACGTTGCCATGTTTCTCACAATCGCCTTTTGGTGAGAGCTTGATACATTTAATCTATTTTTACTGACTTTGTGTCTCACTGTATTCTACTTTAGTTATTAATTTAAATTATTTTATTTTCAGTTGACTTGTTTTTTCAAACTGCGTTAACTTTCATCATCTAATTTCAGGTCTCTAGACTCTAGAGCTGCTGCGACCTCTGTAAGAGCTTTTTTACCAAACCCTCTTAGGTTTGTAAGCTTCGCTTCTGTACATTTTGTCAATTGCTCGATAGATCCGATTCCTCCATTGATAAGTGAATTTAGAGTTCTTGGTGAAAGTCCTAAAATCTCGATTGGAGTATATTTCTCTTGAGCTGGCTTTTGAGCTTCAGCCTCTTTTTGTTTATTTGCAATACTTTGAAGGTCACTCATGAATTCTGCCTCTACTGGCACTTCTGAATTATCGAATAAATCAAAGTATGATTTTAAGATATTTGCAGCAAACTTAAGTGAATCTTCTGGACTCATGCTGCCGCTTGTTTCAACTTCGATTATCAATTTATCTAGATTCGTCATTTGACCAACTCTGGCTGCTTCCACATCATATTTAACCTTCTTTACTGGTGAGAAAATTGTATCAACCCAAATCAAAAATGGGTCTTCTTTTTTGTTTCGTTCGCTCACTGGTATATATCCAACCCCTTTTTCTATTGTGATTTCCATTTCCAATTTAGCTTTGTCATCTAGGGTAGTTATGTATAGATCTGGATTCATAACTTCTACATCAGAAGGAGTTTTTATGTCTTTTGCCTTTACTACTCCTTTTTTGTTTACATTTAGGGTTAGGATAGATGGTTCAGAACTCTCTTTTTTAACATGGAGAAGTTTTATATTTAGAATCATGTCTAAAACACTGTCTTTTACTCCAGATAAGGTTGAGTATTCGTGAGCTACGCCATTTACCTTGACTGCTGCTACCGCCGCTCCAGGAAGTGAAGAGATAAGTACTCTTCGTAGGGCGTTACCAAGTGTCATTCCGTATCCTGTTGGAAGTGGGCCAATCTCGAACGTAGCGCGATTGCCATCACTTTTTATTGGAGTGATTTTTGGGACACCTATTTCTTCTTGAATTTGATGCATAGAGAGTAGGGTTGAAATTAAATTTGATTAAATTCTTTAGGTTTTTGAGTTTTATCTAGAGTAGAACTCAACGATTAACTGACTATTTATAGATTGTTCTAATTCATCTTTTTCTGGTAGACGTTTAATAGTAATAGTCATCTTTTTTGGGTCAACTTCGAGCCAACCTGGCACTTTGTATTTTTCGTTAGCGGTTAGAGTGTCTTCGAAAAGCTTACTTTTTTTACTTCTTTCTCTGATTTCTAGCACATCTCCTTCTCGTATGTTTATAGAAGGAACATCGATACGTCGTCCATTTAGATTGAAAAGCCCATGACTTACCATTTGGCGAGATTGAAATCTAGTAATAGCGAATCCAGCGCGGAAAATCACGTTATCAGCTCGACGTTCTAGTAATCGTAGCAGCTCTTCACCTGTAACCCCTGGCATTTTGTCGGCCTTCTCGTAGTATTTTTTAAATTGTTTTTCCGAAGTGTTAAACATAAAACGAGCCTTTTGCTTCTCCTCCAATTGTTTCCCATATTCAGATTTTTTTGAAAACTTAGATCTCCCATGTACCCCAGGTGGATAACCTTTCTTGGTTAAGATCTTGTCGTATTTTGGACTACCGAATAGGTTGATTCCAATTCTTCTACATAATTTTGCTTTCGCACCTCTGTATGTTGACATATGAATTATTTATTATCTTATTTACTCCAAGCCTTTCGCTTCGCTACAGCTAGACACGTCTAGCACCTTTCCTTCTACATCCGTTATGCGGAAGTGAAGTTAGGTCCTCGATTGAAATTAATTCAAGGCCTCCGGCGATTAGTCCGCGGATACCTTGATCGCGCCCAGTTCCAACACCTTTTACAAATACTCTTACTTTTTGAAGGCCATATGGTTTAGCTCTTTCTACAGCAGCTTCAGCAGCTACTTGAGCGGCATAAGGAGTGGACTTACGAGTTCCTTTGAATCCACTTGATCCAGATGATCCCCAAGATAGGGTGTCCCCTTCAGCATCAGTTATAGTCACGAGAGTGTTATTGTAAGTCGCATTTATATAAACGCGCCCCTCTGTAACTATCCTTCTTTTTACTTTTTTCTTTGCTGTTGCCATTTAATTAATTATGATTGATTATTTTTATTTCTTAACATCTTTCTTTCGTCCCGATCCTACGGTTATCTTCTTCCCACGTTTTGTTCGAGAATTTCTTCTAGTAGCTTGACCTCTTACTGGCAGCCCTCTTTTGTGCCTGTAACCTCTGTACGATCCAATGTCTTGAAGACGTTTGATGTCTAGTGATACTTTCCTTCGAAGATCTCCTTCGGTTGGGAATTTTGCTATTTCATCACGAAGTAGATTGATTTCATTTTCCGTTAGGTCTTTTACTCTTGTATCCGGGTTAATCTTTAGTTTTTCCAAAATTGCGTTGCTGAGAGATTTCCCAATACCAGTTATATAAGTTAGAGATATCTCAACCCTTTTGTCCTTTGGAATGTTTACACCAGCGATTCTTGCCATCAGTCGAATAATTAATTATTAATATTATTAGCCTTGCCTTTGCTTATGTTTCGGATTATCACAAATGACTCTAATCACACCTTTTCTTCTGATGATTCGGCATTTGTCACATATCCTTTTTACTGAAGCTCGTACTTTCATAGCTAATTAAATATTGATTTTACTTTAGTTAGAGTAGGTTTTGTTTTTATTCTGTTTTTTCGGTCGTTTCTTCGGGGATTTCTGCGATTCCTTCTTCCTCTGTTATTTGGCCCCTTGGATCTTTTTTATGTCTATAAGTAATTCTTCCCTTGCCCATATCATATGGAGATAACTCAATGTTCACGTAATCTCCAGGGATAATCTTTATGTAGTTTACCCGCATTTTACCTGAGAGGTGCCCCTCTACGATGAATCCTTCTGGGTAAGCATCGTCAGCTATTTCTACTTTGAAGTGTGTGCCAGGAAGGCATTCTACAATCCTCCCTAAAACTTCGATTTTGCTCTTACTGTCGCTCATAAATGAGGTTCTTAAAACGGATGCTTGAGAAAATAGCTACTGGATTTTACTTAAATCACATAGCTTATGCAAGCGCAAAACAGAGCAGCCTTACAAAAGCCTTGCGTTTCAGAGAAAGTATGGCCTAGCATGCCTTTCTAGGGTACTTTTATAGTTTTTCGCCCTCTCGAAGAGTTAGGATCTCATATCCATTATGAGTGATCAGCACCGTGTGTTCCCATTGACAAGATAAAGAGCGATCTGGGGTTACTATAGTCCAGCCATCTTTGAGAGTTTTGATTTCACCAGTTTCTAATCCTACAATTGGTTCTATTGCAAATGTCATACCCGGCTTCAAGGCCATTCCAGTATTTTTTTTACCAAAATTTGGTACATGAGGATCTTCATGGAGATGCTCACCTATTCCATGTCCAACTAATTCTCTAACTATGTGGTAGCCTTCTTTTTTTACCGCTTTTTCAATGGTATGACCGATATCTCCTAATCTTCGTCCAGGTTTTATTTGTTTAATTCCTTCATAAAGTGCTTTTTGCACCTTTTTTACAAATTTTACCGTTTCTTCTAGAGCGTTACCGATGATATATGTGACCGCTGAATCTGTATATAGACCTTGATAGATTACGCCACAATCAATAGTTACAATATCACCATCTCTAATTATTTGATTTGAATTTGGGATTCCGTGAACTACAACATCATTTATACAAAGGCAGACAGTTCCTGGGAATCCGCGATACCCTTTGAATCCTGGAGTCATCCCATGATCTTTTATGTAGTTCTCAGTAAATTCATCAATTTGTTTGCCTGTAATTCCTGGTTTGACAAAAGCCTCTAAGGCCTTTAGTGCTCCGGCTAATACCTTTCCACCTTTTCTCATTGCTTCAATTTCTTCAGCCGTCTTTATTCTAGTTTGCATGTTTTTAAAATTTACTCGAATATCTTATCTAGTTCTAAAGCGAGTAGGGCAGTTATTTCTTCAATAGTGCCCATCCCATCTACAATTATCATTTGATCATTTGATTTGTAAGATTCTATCACCGGAAGTGTCTCATTTTCATAAGCCGAAAGTCTAGTTCTGATACTTTCCTCATTGTCATCAGCACGGCGAGTAAGTTCCCCACCACATTTTTTACATTCTTCTTCGGTGATCCAAGCAGGATAAACAGCTTTACATCCCGAACAGATTTTTCTAGCTAGTAATCTATCCATCGCTTCTTCCTTTGTTATGTTGATTTGCACTCCTTTGAATGTACGGCCATGTTTTGACATTATGTTATTGAAATGTTCCATTTGTTCTTTTGAACGTGGAATTCCATCAAACAGGACTCTTTCATTTGTAGGGATGTCTTGCAAAAAGTTTTCGATTATTTCCATTACTACTTCGGTTGGGACTAGGTAGCCTGCATTTATAATTGCTTTGATTTTTAGTCCAAGTGGAGAAGATTCTTTTGCGAGTTTCCGGAGTTCGGCTCCAGTTTCAAAAAGTTTTAGATTATACTTTTCTGCGATAATCTTACCTTGGGTTCCTTTACCAGATCCTTGTATGCCGAATAGTGCGAGGTCCATGTCGAGTACTTAATTATTAATATTTTGCTTAGAGGATTTAGACTACTTTTTTCTATATAACCTACCTATCTTATTTGTAGACTGTGAAAGTAATGTTCTTCTTTTTTATTACAGTTGACTCTTACTTGCCTCTAATTTCTTCTAAGCTCCTCGTCTATCGGTCGCTTAGAAATTAGGGCTCGTAATTCGTCAACCTTTAACTCAATAAAATTTATCATAATTATGCATAGCAAGCTGTGCACTTATCTGTCTCATCAAATCAAGAGTTACTCCAACAACGATTATAAGTCCTGCACCACTAACTAAAACTGGGACTGCTCCACCGCCTTGAGATGTTAAGCTTTGTGCGATCATTGGAGCTACGGCTACGAAAGCAAGGAAAATTCCGCCGAACATAGTTAATCTATTTGAAAGTCTTTCTAGATAATCACTGGTAGCTTTTCCTGGGCGTAATCCTGGTACGAATCCACCTCTTTTTTGAATACTTTCTGCCATTTGCTCTGGATTGAAAGTGATACTAACGTAAAAGAATGTGAATCCTAAAATTAATAAAAAGTAGATTGCCATGTATAGAGGTCCCGTTTGGCCAAAATGAGTTGCAATAAAAGTAGCGACTCCTTGCATGATAGTTGAATCAGAATTTTGCAAGAATTGTGCAAGTACACTAGGAAATGCAATAAGTGAAACAGCGAAGATGATAGGAATCATTCCTGCCTGGTTTAGCCTTAGAGGAAGGAAGTGTTGTCTGAGTTTTTGGCCACGACCACCATATGAAATTGGTATGTTTTTGTAACTTTCATTTACAATTACAATGAGAATTGTGAGCAATATCCCAAATATAGCTATTGCAGCTATTGGCAATAATTTCGAAGAATCTTGGCCTACTACCTGCATTGATGATGAAATCATTGGAGCTAATCCTCCAAGGATACTTACCATAATTATTAGTGATATACCGTTTCCAATACCTTTTTCTGTGATTAAATTACCTAACCAAACAAGAAGCATCGTACCTGCTGTAATAGTTACCATGATAGGTAATACTAAAAGTGGATCACGAATATTTTCTATAACAGGTAGACTACCTGCACTTGAATTGATCAAAACCAGCATTCCGTAACTTTGCACAAAAGCTAGAGGTACAGTCAGCCAGTTGGTGTATTTACTGATTTTAACTTGCCCTTGTTGCCCTTCTTTTTTCAAAGCTTCTAAGCTTGGAATTACAACGGTAAGAAGTTGCATAATGATGGAAGCATTGATGTATGGAGATAGTCCCATAAGCACGATCGAGAAGTTTTCTGCCGATCCACCTGTAAGTAATGAGAACGCTCCAAGAGCTCCACCAGCTGCAGTATCAAATAACGCTGCTAGATTTGCTAGGTTGATGCCTGGAATTGAAATTTGTACGAATGCTCGATATAAGACCAAAATCCCAATTGTATATAGGATCTTATTTCTTAGGTCTTTAGTTTTCCAAATCTGTTGTAGATATTTGAGCATGTTCCTTATTCTTTAGATTCTTTTTCCTCTTTCTTCTCTACAGATTCTTTCTTCACAGCCTTCTTAACTACTTTTTTCTGAGGGAATAGAGTTACTTTCCCTTTAGCTTTTTCAATTTTGCTTAATGCTGATGCTGATACTAATTCTACAGTTATTTCTAAAGCTTTTTTCAGCTCGCCATTTCCTAATAATTTAACTGGCTTTTTGCTATTGAAAATCAATTTTTCTTTTGCAAGTAGTTCTTTTGTGATTTTAGTTCCAGCGTCAAAAGTTTTTTCTAGATCACCAACGTTGACCACTTGGTAAGTGATTTTGTTTGGAGATTTGAATCCTCTAAGTTTTGGCATTCTTCTGATAAGTGGAGTTTGTCCTCCCTCAAAACCTGGTCGTCTTCGACCTCCAGCTCTTGCAGTTTGTCCTTTCATTCCACGTCCAGAATAAGTTCCACGTCCAGAGCCGTCACCTCGTCCGACGCGTTGTTTCTTAGTCTTGTTGATTGGTTTTAGCGTATTTAATTCCATTCTCTTTTGCTTAATTTTGAAATATTAATTATTTTTTTTCGACCTTAGTTTCCTTTTTAGCCTCTTTCTTTGGTTCGTCTTTTTTCACCTCTTCTTTTTTTGCCTTTGGCTCTGCTTTTGGCGTAGTTTCTTTTTTAGGAGTAGGATTTTTAGGTGATGTTTTCTTTTTTTCGACCTTAGTTTCCTTTTTAGCCTCTTTCTTTGGTTCGTCTTTTTTCACCTCTTCTTTTTCAGGAACCTTTGGAATTTCTTTTTCAATTTTCTTGATGTAAGGGTTCTCTACTAGTAGTCCCAATGCTTCGAATGTTGCACGAGTAGTAGAAAGTTTATTATTTGATCCGATTGATTTTCCAAGAATGTTTTTTATCCCTGCTAGTCCTACAACCTTACGGATTGCACCACCTGCAATAATACCTGTACCTGGGGCAGCTGGCATGAGTAGAATTTTAGCAGCCTTGAATTTGTGCTTGATCTCATGTGGGATCGTATCATTTATCAAAGGAATTGTAATAAGCGATTTCTTAGCTTTTGTTATTGCCTTTGAGATTGCTCCTGTTACTTCATTTGATTTACCAATTCCTATTCCTACACGTCCTTTTTTGTCTCCAATTACTACCGTTGCACGAAATCTGAGGCGTCGTCCACCTTTTACAACACGAGTTACGCGATCAATTGCGATCACTTCTTCTTCGAATTCCTTATTTTCTTTTGGTAGAGTCCGTCTTTTTGATTTACGTGCTGACACAGTTGTAATGGTTAATTATTATTTAAATCTAAGTTTAGAAGTTTAGCCCACCTTCACGAGCTCCCTCGGCAAGTGCTTTTACTCTTCCGTGATATAGGTATCCTCCGCGATCAAATACACATTCTGCAACTTTCTTCTCTTTGGCTAGTTTTGCTATTTCTAGTCCAACCGCCTTTGCTCTTTCAACTCCGGTTCCTTTCTTTATCTTTATATCTGAAGCTGATGCCAATGTTACTCCCTTATTATCGTCAATAAGTTGTGCAGATGTAGATTTCAAACTTCTGAAAACAGCAAGTCTTGGTCTAGAAGCCGTTCCTTGAACAGTCTTTCTAATCTTTCGTTGTCTCTTTTTTCTTTTATCTTGTTGCATTGTAATTAATTTAATTTAGTTTGTTATTTTAAGCGCTAGCGGCTGATTTACCTGCTTTTCTTCTTACGTATTCACCTAAGTATCTAACACCTTTTCCCTTGTATGGTTCAGGTTTTCTAAATTCTCTGATCTCAGCGGCAGTCTGACCAACTTTTTGTTTATCAATACCGCTTATAATTATAATATTTTTCTTTTCTGGATCCATTTCTATTTTAATTCCTTCTGGGCTAGGGTATTCGATTGGGTGTGAATGACCGAGGCTTAAAATAAGCTTAGTCCCTTGTAATTGAGCTCTGTATCCAACTCCTAATATCTCGAGTTTTTTCTCAAATCCTTTAGTTACCCCTTCTACCATATTGCTTAGAAGACTTCTTGTTAATCCGTGTAGGCTTCTGTGCTCTTTTTCATCAGATGGACGCTCTACTCGTATAATTCCTTCTTCAAGGATGATTTTCATATCAGGGTTAATCTCCATAGATAGTTCCCCTTTGGGACCTTTGACGTATACAGTAGGTCCATCTTGCCGTACTTCAACTCCACTTGGGATTTCGATTTGTAGCTTTCCGATTCGTGACATAGGTCTAATGCTTAATTTTTAATGTATTGTTTTGAGGATATGTATTACTTGTTTCTAAATTATGTGGACAATTCCACCTGTAGACTGTGGTGCGTTAATTCTTAACTAACAGTACACAATAGTTCCCCTCCTATTCCGGCTTTTTTAGCGCTCATTCCAGTCATAACTCCTTTTGGAGTTGATATGATCGCTATTCCTAATCCATTTTTCACTCTAGGCATTTCCCCTTTATTTATGTAGATTCTTTGCCCAGGCTTAGATACTCTCTTCAGTTCTAGATTTGCTTTCAAAGCTGAGAATTCCACGTTTAGCTCAGGGAATGTTCCACTTTTATCTACAGAATAATCTTCTATGAATTTTCTGTCTTTTAATACCTTACAGATTGCTTCTTTTAGTTTTGAATGAGGCGCAGATGTATCACTCCTGCCTGCTAATTGGGCATTTCTTATCCGTGTAAGGAGATCCGCTATTGGGTCTGTAGTTGTCATGATTTTGCTTAATATTATTTTTTTATTGTGTCCTGCTTAGGGCAGGACTGGTGCTCACTATCGTTCGCACTACCAAGAGCTTTTCTTGATTCCCATTATAAGGCCTTTTCCGGCAGATTGTCTGAAACAGATTCTGCACATATCGAACTTTCTCATGAATCCGCGAGGACGTCCGCATAGACGGCATCTGTTTTCGCTGCGAGTAGCTCCTACTCCACGTTTTCCTTTTGCAATCATCTTTGCGTGAATGCCGTTGTTTTTCTTCGCTTTAGCTATTTCTGATTTACGTGCCATGAGTCGAGTACTTAATTATTATTATTTTTTTAGAGGGTGTGTATTACTTTATTTCGGGTTTCTTCACTTCATCTTTGAATGGAAATCCAAGTTTTTTCAATAGTAGATATCCTTCGTAAGGAGTTTTTGCAGAAGTTTCTATGTTTATCTGAAGTCCATGAATTTTGATTACATCATCAGGATTCACTTCAGGGAAAACGGTATATTCTTTGATTCCTACTGTGTAATTACCATTTTTATCGAAACTTTTTACACTTATTCCGCGGAAATCTCTTACTCTAGGGAATACAACGTTTACTAGCCTTGTCAGGAAATCATCCATTTTTGCTCCTCTTATCGTAGCAGAGATTCCAACTGGCATTCCTTTTCTTAATTTAAAGTTCGATACCGCTATCTTTGCTTTTCTCACAACAGCTTTTTGACCTGCAATCTGAGTAATATTTTCCATTACTTGTGAGTAATCTTTGCTTCCGGCAAGGTACGACCCAATCCCAACGTTTATCGCTGCTTTCTTGATGCGTGGTACGGCATTTATATTCTTGATGCCGAGCTCCTTCATCAGTTCTTTTACTACTTCCTTCTTGTATTTTTCTGAGAGTTTCATTAGTCGAGTACTTAGTTTTAATATTTAGTTAGATATATGAATTTTATTTCGTTTTCTTAGGGGCAGCTTTCTTAGCAGTTTTTGCCTTAGCTGACTTGCTATCCAACACCTCTCCTGAGCGTTTTGATATTCGGAGTTTCTTACGATCTTTTCCTATAGAATATCCAATTTTTGTTGGTTTACTATCTTTTGGATCTAAGATCATAACGTTTGAAACATGTATTGGAGCAGGATATTTAACTATTTGCCCTGCTTGTTGAGAAGTTTTCTTGATATGTCGAGTTCTTATATTAACTCCTTCTATGACTACCTTTTGCTTCTTACTTATAGTGCTTAGGACTTTTCCATCCTTACCCTTGTCCTTTCCGGCAACTACTCTAATTGTGTCGTCTTTTTTAATTTTCATAACAATAATTGATTACAGCACGTCCGGTGCCTGAGATACTATTTTTTGATAACCGCGATCTCTTATTTCTCTTGCAATTGGGCCAAATACACGAGTTCCTTTTGGTTGAACTTCTCCTTTTGCTATTGAGACAATTACAATTGCGTTATCATCAAACCTTATATAAGAACCATCCTTTCTTCCAATTTCCTTTCTAGTTCTAACTACCACTCCTTTCTGGACGCTTTTCTTTTTTACTACTCCTTTTGGAGAAGCTTCTTTCACACTTACGACAACTAGATCACCTATACTTGCGTAGCGTCTTTTCGAACCTCCAAGTACTTTGATCACCTTTGCATATTTTGCTCCGGTGTTATCTGCAACCTTTATGTAACTTTCTGCTTGTATCATTACTTCGTATGATAGTTATTGATTGATATTTTTATTTAGCGCTCGCCTTTGGCTCGCTAGTGGGCAATTCTACATGCCAACATTTTCTTTTACTGATTGGCTTTGTTTCGTAGAATGTAATAGTGTCTCCTACTTCATATTTATTCTCAGGATTGTGAACCAGAAACTTATTAGTCGTTCGGTACTTTTTCTTGTATTTTGGATGTACCTTGTAAGCATGTACTTCTACATTTAAAGTTTTCTCCGTCTTTTTTATGATTGTTCCTTTTTTACTTCTCATTGCCTTTTATTATTATAAGTTTTTTTAATTATTTCTTCTTAGATTCTGTAGCTTCCATCACTTGGTTTTTTCGCATTCCTGCTACCATATTGATTTGTGCTATATAGTTTCCTGCATTACGCAGTTTATGAGCACCTGATAATTGGCCAGTTCTTGCTTCAAATGTAAGTTTCATTACTGTTCTTTGAGCCTTTTCGAGTTCTTTGTAGAAATCTTTTTCACTTAATTTTTTTAGTTCAGCTATAGTTTTCATAATTAGTTTGTTTGTAAGGAATTTATTGAGCTACGACTATTTTACATTTGATTGGTAGTTTTTGAGCAGCTCTTTTTAGAGCGCTTCTTGCAACATCTTCATCCACTCCATCCAGTTCGTATATCATAGTTCCAGGCTTTACTAGCGCTGCGTAGTATTCAACAGATCCTTTTCCAGATCCCATTGGTACCTCTGCTGCTTTTTGAGTGACTGGCTTGTCTGGGAATATTCTAATCCATACCTTACCTCCACGTTTGATGTATCTAGTAATTGCTCGTCGCCCTGCCTCTATCTGTCTTGAATTAATTTCTGCGATTTCCATAGCTTTTAGACCATATTTCCCGAATGAAATTAAACTTCCTCGCATAGCTTTCCCTTTAAAGCTTCCTCTAAGTCTGTGCTGCTTTCGATGTTTATATCTTCGTGGTACTAGCATGAGTCTAATAGTTAGTTTTAATGTCCTAGCTAGAGGATATTAATGTTATATATATATTTATTTATTATTATTTCAGTTGAAGACTTAAACGCCTTTAGGCGACCTTCTTCTTGTCAAACAATTCTCCTTTATATATCCATACCTTGATTCCGATGACTCCGTAAGTCGTTCCAGCTCTTGATATCGCGTAATCGATGTCTGATCTCAGTGTATGAAGAGGAATATTACCATCTTTGAAGAATTCACTTCTTGCAATTTCCACTCCATTCAAACGTCCTGCTACAAATATTTTCACTCCTTTTGCGCCCATCTCCATAGCTTTTTGAAGCGCTCCCTTGGCGGCCCTTCGATATGGGATACGCCTTTCAACTTGCCTCGCTATTGAGTCAGCTATTAATGTTGCATCTAACTCAGGTTTTCGGACTTCTTTAATATTGATAATGAAATTTTGATCAAATTCTTTGAATAGCTTATCTTTAACTTTTTCGATTCCTTGCCCCTGCCTTCCGATAATCAATCCTGGTTTTCCAGTGTGAATATTAATCGTTGCTTGATTTGCACTTCGGAGGATACCGATCTTTGATACAGAAGAATCTTTAAGCAATTTCCCCAAGAACTTTCTTATCGCGAAGTCCTCATGAAGGAACTTCTTGTAGTTCTTTTTGTCGGCATACCACATAGAGTCCCATGTGCAATTTATACCGATTCTAAAACTTTTTGGATTTACTTTTTGACCCATTCTTTATTCTTATTAATTGAAATTATGTATTTTTTCATTTCGACCTTCGGTCGTTTTGAGAGTAAAGTGTCTATTCAGACACATTTACTCGGACTGTCACATGACTTGTCCGCTTCAGGATTGGATGCGAACGACCTCTTGATACCGGCTGTCTTCGTTTGTAAGTCGTCCCCTCATTTACAATTATTTCTTCTATCATTAGTTTTGAAGCGTCTTGTTTGAAGTTATGCTCTGCATTTGCTGCAGCGGATGCAATTACTTTATAAAGTATATCAGCACCTTTTTTTGGCATGAACTTCAATGTTTCTAATGCCTTGTCTACGCTTTTGCCCCTGACAATACTTGCTACCAAGTTCATTTTCTTTGGACTGATTCTAACTTGTTTTAGATGTGCTTTCATCCTTTGGATTTGAATAGATTATTAATTTGTTGCTTATTTACCCCTTCTTTGTCCGGCATGTCCTTTCCATATACGAGTAGGTGCGAATTCACCTAGTTTGTGGCCTACCATTTGATCAGATACAAATACTGGAATGTGTTTTTTACCGTTGTGTACTGCAAATGTGTGATTAATGAATTCTGGAGCAATATCGCATTTTCTAGACCATGTCTTTATTACTTTTTTTTCTCCTCGTGCATTCATTTCCATGACTTTTTTCATGAGTCGTGGGTCTACATAAGGTCCTTTTTTCGAACTTCGTGACATGCTTTTATGAGTTAATAATTGATATTATTTCTTTGTTCGGCGTTTTAATATCCACTTATTAGTACTTTTGTTCCTTCTAGTCTTTTTTCCAAGAGCTGGAGCTCCCCAAGGAGTTTTAGGATATTTCATTCCAATTGGACATCCTCCCTCTCCACCACCATGTGGGTGATCGCATGGATTCATCGCCTTACCTCTTACCTGAGGTCTTTTACCCATTCGTCGCTTTCTTCCAGCTTGACCAATTCTTACATTTGAATGATCCGCATTGCTCACTACTCCGATAGTCGCGTAAGCCTCCTTTGGAACTAGTCGAATTTCTGACGATGGAAGTTGTACTTGAGCGTATTGACCTTCCAATGAAGTCAATTTTGCCGATGCTCCGGCCGATCTTACGATCTGACCACCTTTTCCTATCTTCATCTCAATATTGTAAATTGAGTATCCAACCGGAATATTTTTGAGCATCATTCTGTTTCCTGGCTTGACCTTTGCTTTTTCCGCTGTAATTATCTCATCTCCTTCTTTTTTGCCCTCTGGCAATATGTGATATCTCTTATCTCCATCTTTATATGTAACAAGCATTATAAATGCAGTTCTATTTGGATCGTATTCCACAGATGTTATCTTTCCTGGAACACCATTTTTCTCCACTCTATTGAAATCAATCATTCGGTAGTGCCTAGCGTGTCCCCCACCTCTGTGTCGTATAGTTATCGTACCTTTGTTATTTCGACCAGAAGTTCTCGTTTTTGGAGCAAGTAATCTTTTTAGAGGCTTTGCACCTTTCGTAAGAGATGAAAAGTCTGGAAAACTCATTTTTCTTCTTCCCGGTGTTGTTGGTTTTAATACTCTTACCATTATTTGATATTATTTATATCGATAGTTTTTTTGTCTTTTATAGTTACGATAGCTTTCACCCTCGCATCTCTTTTCGTTACTAACTTCCTACCTTTACCCCATCTGCTTTTAGAGGGTGACTTTACAATGTTCACCTTCTCTACTTCTGCTCCGTAAATTCTTTTGACAGCATTTTTCACATTGATCTTTGTAGCCCTTGGGCTGATGTAGAAAGAATATTTTCCTTCTTCAGCCATTTTAGAGCTTTTTTCACTTACTACTGGAGCCAATAATGTTGTGTAGGTTGTTAAATCCATTACTTTTTAGATAAAAATACTTCTTCGGTCTTTTTTAATGCGTCTCCGATGAAAATTATATTTTTGTATTTCATGACATCGAATACGTTTAGATAATTTGCAAGTATAGTCTTTGCATTTGAAATGTTTGCACTTGATTTCTGCACTGCTTCAGATTTCCCCGGGATTACTACTAGGTAGTTTCTTTCGACTGGTAGAGCTTTTAGCATTGCTGCGAAACCCTTTGTTTTTACTTCCCCTTCGTATTTATCGATAGCTAGTATTTTTCCGTCTGCAGCCGCTTGAGATAGAGCTATGAATAGCGCCTTTCTTCTTTGTTTGCGCGGCATCATTTCTGAGAAATTTCTAGTATTTCTAGGGCCAAATATTACTCCACCTCCACGCATGTGTGGGGCACGAATCGTACCCTGACGAGCAGATCCCGTACCTTTTTGTCTGAATGGTTTTCGCCCACCACCCCTTACTTCTCCACGAGTCTTTGTATGAGCGGTTGATTGACGAGCATTGTTCATTTGGTATTGAAGCATTCTTTTTATAAGAGCTTCGTTCATAGGGACTTCGAACATCTCTTTATTTAGAGTGACGTCTCCTTTTTTCTCTCCTTTCTGATTGTAAAGAGTAGCTTTTGCCATTTATTATCCTTGTTTTGTTATTGTGATTATTGAGTTTTTTGCCCCAGGGAGAGATCCCTTTATAGCAATCAAATTATCCTCTGAATCTATGTGTACGACCATACAGTCTCTTAAAGTGGTTTTGTCAGTACCCATTCGTCCAGGTAATTTTTTACCTTTGTGGACTCGTCCAGGTTTAGCACAGGCTCCGATTGAACCAGGTCTTCTGTGGTGATGAGATCCATGAGTTTCAGGACCCCTCGAGAAGTTATATCTCTTTATCACACCTTGGAAACCTTTACCTTTAGAAATTCCACTTATCCTCACCTTATCTCCTTCTTCGAAGATATCTACTTTTATTTCAGCACCTTTTTCAAGGGCGTCTTCTGTTTGAAATTCCTTTTTTACATGGTATTTCTTGTTTTTCGTAGGTTTTTTCAACGCATTAAACCCAAGTACTAGCGCCGGATATCCATCTTTATCAGCAGTCTTCACTTGCGTTACCACATTTGGTAGGCACTGAACAACTGTGACTGGGATCACACGACCATCGTCCTGGATGACACGAGTCATACCTAATTTTTTCCCGATTATACCTATCATAGTATAGAGGTTAGAACTGTAGGTTTTGGTCTTGTTATTTATTCCCAGTGTTGGGAGCCTCCACCTTATCCGCTTATACTAGCGGACTAACATTGTTTTTTGGCCCTTTTTTAAGGGGCCCGCGTATTGTAGGGATCGCAAATGGTAGAGTCAAGGCTTTTTTCAAGTTCCGTGGGAGCATATTAGGCATTTATTTTTGAATTAAGGCAAGTTGTTGAGGATGAATTAGTATAGTTTTTGTGTTATACTTCCTGGATTCGTAAACATTTGAATGAAGAAATATATATTAAATTTAGTTGTTGTATTGGGAATATTCTTGCTTGGAGCGGTTTGTTCATATCTTTATAGTGCAAATGACAATGTTGAAGAAGATTTGGGCGCTAACATTAAGAGTGTTCATAAATCTGTTGAAGGTAGTTATTCATTTTTGGCTGTTGGGCATATATATGGAGCCCCGCGGTTTTGGGCTCCTTTGGTGGATAGGTCAATTAGAAAGAATGTTTTTCCTGCATCTTCAATTGTATCTTTTGTAGATGATATAAATAAGATGGGAGCTGAATTCATGGTTTTTATTGGGGATAGTGTTATGTATGGAGAAGAGGATAATTATTTTGCACTTAAAAATACTGTATTAGATGAATTGGAGTTGCCAATCTTTGCCTCCATAGGGAATCATGATGTTTTGGCTTCTGACCCAGAAAATGCACGATCATTTCATGAAAAATACCTTGGCGAATTTTATAGTTCTTTTAAAAAAGATTCAGAATATTTTATTTTCTTAGATACAGGAGATAGTTTATTAACGAGTATGTCCGAGGATCAACTGGAATTTATTCGTAGTGAAATATCTGAAGCTAAAAGAAATCCTGAAGTGAAAAATGTTTTTATTTTTACGCATAAGCTTGTTTGGGTTTCTGAGAGTGAGGAGCTGGAAAAGATGATTTATTGGTCTACATCTGATTATAAGAATATTATTTTGAAGGGAAATAATATTTCTGAAGTTTTCCCAGATATTTTATCTCTTGCTCAGAATAAGAAAGTTTTCTGGGGATCAGGAGATATTAAGGAATTGTATCCAGCTTTTTATCATTACGACAAAGAAAGTAATATTACTTATTTTGCAAATTCTCTAAATGATAGTAGAGATGATCTTATGTTTAAGGTTAATATTGATAAGCATTCAGAGGTTGAATTTGAATTAATCTCGCTCTTTGATGGTTCAAAAAAAGACCCTCTCCAATATGGTGAGGATCTTTGGACTTCTAAAAGAGGATACTAATTATTCAGCGATCATCTTAATTTCTACACTTACACCTGCTGGGAGTGCTAGATTTGTCAGAGCATCTATTGTTTTTGGAGTAGTTTCTGTAATATCGATCAGACGTTGATGAGTTCGGCGTTCGAACTGTTCACGAGAAGTTTTGTTCACGAATGTAGATTTATTTACTGTGAACTTCTCGATTTTAGTTGGTAGTGGAATAGGTCCTGCAATTATTGCACCTGTATTTTCAGCGTTTTCAATAATTGTTTGTGTTGCAGAGTCGATTATCTTGTAATCGAATGCTCTGATTTTTATACGTATTTTTTGTGACACGTTATATAGGGTTAAATTATTATGTGTGAAATTTTAAAAAAAACCGAGTACATCCTCGGTTAAACTTATTTGGTAGGTTTTGAGGATGTCCCGCCATTTCCGAAGAAGTAGGCGAGGAGGTGTGCTGATTACTTTGAAAGCATTGCAGTTACCTCGTTTTGTTGTGGGCGCATTGTAGTTTAGTGAAAAGTTTGTAGTCAAGGGGATTATTTGATATTTTGTCCTAAGATTTTTTAAATATCTTTTGTTGAAGAATTTTTTCTTTAAATTTATATGTAGGTGGAAGTGGCTTGTTCTGAATATTTTTTTGATATTTATGTTG
>JABINC010000037.1 GCA_018697675.1 Candidatus Peregrinibacteria bacterium | reverse complement strand
CGACCGGGAGAACAGATTTTTTGATTGGCATGGCTACCAAGCTTAAGGCCTAAAGTTAGCGCAATCAAGTGAATCAGGGGGCAGATGTTTTCGGATAAAAAAACTATAATGTCCTTACAGATAAAAGAACTATAATATCTTTGCTATGAATATTTTGATTGCCGATGACCACTACCTCTATGTGCAGGGTATTCGCCTGCTGCTGGAGGAAAAAGATGAGGTTGAGCAGCTGCTTGAGGCAGAGGATCTCTCTTCTGTACTGGAGCAGCTTGGACAACAGCCGATTGACCTGCTTCTGCTTGATCTAAAAATGCCGGGACTCGGTGGTATGGAGGTTCTCAGGGAGATAAAAAGATTTAACAACTTAATGCCAGTTATACTGCTTACTGGGCATGGTTCCACTAAGGAGGGCATTGAGGGGATGCGGCAAGGTGCATATGACTATCTGATAAAACCAATTAATATTGACGAACTCATCCAAAAGATAAATGAAGCAATTGAAGGCAAATAATAGAGAAGGTTGTAATTATGAGAAAACATAATATGGGAGAGATCGTTTTTTTTGGTAAGATTACTGCCAGTGTCACTCATGAACAGCAGAATGTGCTGGCTATCATACAGGAATCGGCAGGTTTGATGGAAGATCTATTGACTTTTTCAGCTGAAGGGTCAGATTCCTTGAATAACAGACTTGAAAAATCATTGACGGTTATTAAAAAGCAACTGCGGAGAGGGATTGATCTAACCACTTGCCTGAACAGATTTGCACACAGTCCCGATCAGCCTCTTACTCAAATAGATCTTTATGAAATAACAGAACAAATGACAATTTTATCCAGCAGGTTTGCCGCATTAAAAGAAGTTGTCTTAATAAACCACGCGCCAGATCAACCGATTCAAATTGTCATCAATCTTGTACAGCTGCAAATCGCTCTATTTTCATCCATAGAATATTGCCTTGACTTATTAACTCCCGGCGGACAACTTGATATCAGTTTGGAAAAGCAATCGAAAATGGTTCTTGTAAAACTATTATTTGATGAGAATTTTCTTTGGTACGGCGGGTTAGTCCGAAACCTTCCCCGTACAAGCCACTGGGAGTCTTTAGTTAAAAACATGATTTCCTTAGAAGGCTCGGTTGAGTTTTATCGTTCCGGAAATGGGATTGTTCTAGTATTGCCTCAATAGCGTATAGACTAAGAGACTTGGGGATACTACCTTTTTGTATTCAAGCCTTATTTTTAAGACATACTCACCTCTGAGAAAAGATACAGGACATAAAAAGTACATGTGCATACTTCATCTCTTTTCAAGGGTGACTGTCAATCATACCAAATCAGGAAAGAAAATGTGGTAGATATTTATTCGTTCATCAAACACTTGGAAGTAGTTTATTGTTAGTTTATACCAACTTCCATTGATTTATGTACCTTAAAGATATTCAAACTCAGAATTGATTTCACTGACGGATAATATTTTTTTCAATAATTGATTGTCAAAAATATTTGAAGCAAAACGGCTCATTTTGTACGATTTAGAGAGTTATAAGGAGAAGACCATGAGAAGGTTTAAACTACATATTTACCAAGAATCCAGAAAATTTCGACGACTGCCTGGACTACGTGCGACGAAACAACCTTCTCGCTGTGTCTGTGAACCTCAAAACAACAGAAATATTTACAGTAAGGCCGGTTGGGAAACAATTGATTGCCATGTTTGAATTTAGTTTTGCTGACCGACACGTGAAATGTGAGCGAATTCTGGGCGGATGCCTTTCATGTGAGAGTGATAAAAAACAGGCCAAAATAATTCAAACTGCAAATGCGAAACTGCAACAACTCCTTGATAAAATCCGATCTCTTTGCCCGGAAATCATCAGTTCGGAGAAAAGATTTGATCAAACCATGATTTACAGAATTAGCCCCTATTTGGTTGCTAAAAGGGCTGTTTGACGAATTGTCCAGAAATCGAACTAGAAAATGGTCTACTGAAAATTAAAAGAGAGGAGATTGAAATGAAAAGTTTAACTTACATGTTTACCCACAACCCGAAGTATTTTTATGACTGTTTGGACTTTGCCCGGCGTGAACATCTCATCGAAGTTTCCCTGGATCTCGAAACAACTGAAATCATCACAACCATGGCGATCGGAAGACAATTGATTGCCATGTTTGAATTCAATTTTGCCAGCCGTCGAGTGAGATGTGAGAGAATTCTGGGCGGCTGTCTGGCTGATGAATGTGAAAAGAAACAACTGAAAGGTATCGAGATCGCCAATAGGAAACTGGAACGATATCTTGAAAAGGTACAATCTGTATGTCCGGAAATCATCGGCTCTGAGCAAAGATTCGACGACACCATAATTTACAAACACAGTGTTATCAGATCTGTCGCAAAAAACAGTTAACATTAAAAAGATTCCTACCTTTGTTGCTTTAAGCAGCTAACGAATAGAAGATCTCCACTGTTGTCCAAATCTTAGTTTCAATTTTTCCTCTTCGAGTTTTTTAAATTAAAAATTGTTCCTGTAATGAAAGACTATATTCGGATATACACACACCAGTCTGGTTATATTTACTTTTTCTTTAATACTGTGTCTTTTCTATCAGCGGATTCGCCACCTAACACTACAATTGTAGTGTTATCACGGATTCCTGATTCTCTCAGAAACATATTCGAATCACTTTCTGTTCGAAATCGTTTGATTTCATAAACCACGTAGATGAATCGCATCGAATCTTTCGAAACATAGCCACGAGTATCAGCCAATAGTTGATCCGCAATTATCCCAATATTTTGAGTTAATGGATTTGCACGATCCAATGATACGTTTTTCCTTCTTATGAATACGACTTAAAAAAAGGTTTTCCTTTTGTATGGTCACCCATTAAAGTGTTAGTCAACAAAAAACGCACTCCTTCCTGCAAAAAAAGTAACTGATTTTTTCGTTTGATATTATTTCTACATCACTACACATGTTTGCTTTTACATCCAACCCGCGCCTGTTATTTCTTTCTTTTTTTGCTCAATCGAACAACCTGTTTTTGAGATGCACCATTTCGGCTTCAGCACATATCCGAATGGCATGGTGATCTTGGCCCGTTCAATTCTTTCATGATCCAGATAAGCAGTTGAGAAGATAACTGGAATACCGAATCGATTTCGGATGACCTCAGCAGTATCGATTCCATCCATCTCCCCTTTGATGCGAATATCCATCAGCATGAGATCCGGTTTGTCTGCTTCTGCTTTTTTAATTGCCTTTTCACCAGTATCGACAATCGAAGTAACTTCATATCCCAAGCTCTGCAACTGATTTTCAATTTCCATTGCGATGATGGCTTCATCTTCAACAATGAGTATTCTAGCTTTTTCCATAATTAAGTTTCTATGTTGAATTTGATTGTAAATTTTGTTCCGTTTGTATTGTCGAAATCTATTGAACCATCAAGCTGGTTTTCAACCAGGGTTCGGACGAGTTTAAGTCCCAAAGATTTTGAATTCTTCCAATCAAAATCATCTGGTATTCCAACACCATCGTCTATTACTGTTAATTGTAGTTTCTGATCCTGCTTCTTCATATTTACATTTATTTCACCTTTTCTCTCATCAGGAAATGCGTAT
>JABINC010000045.1 GCA_018697675.1 Candidatus Peregrinibacteria bacterium | reverse complement strand
GGGTATAATTGCTTTTTTGATCACTATCTAAAAAATCTTTAAAGAATTTCTACTATGTCTATTTTTCGAGTACGTTCCATATCTGCTTTTGGTATTTCAATCCTCAGAATTCCTTTCTCGAATTTTGCTGTGATTTTTGATGCATCAGTTTTGGTTGGGAGTACAACAGCTCGTGAGAAAACTCCCCAGAAACATTCTTTTGTAAAGTAATCATCTTGATCTATGTCTGGATGTATCTCTCTTTTCCCTTTGATTGAAAGTACATCATCGGTAATAGTTAGCTCGATATCTTCTGGTAGACAGCCTGATATTGGAGCTAGGATTATGAGTTGCAGTTCGTCTTGATAGATATCTACAGATAGTTGCCCTTCTGTGGATTCAATTTTTTCGTTTAGATTTCTTTTTATCTTTGAAATCTTGCTTGTATTTGTAGCTACACTTTTCAAAGTTGTAGTAGTGTCTTCCATATCTTTGAGGGGTTTTTAAATCTCTGGTTGCAGATTAATATTTTGAAGCTCTAAATGCAAACTAATTCGTTGTTATTTCCCAAAGCAGTTTGTGAATTCTTTTTGACTGAGGGTTTCTTTTTCAAGAAGAAGTTTGGCTACGCGGTGCAGTTTTTTGTTTTGTTTTTTGAGAGTGGTTTTAGCGCGTTTATAAGCTTTGTCTACTATTCTCTTTGTTTCTTCATCTATGCGTTTAGCTATTTCCTCGGAGTAATTTTTGGTATGTCCAAAGTCTCTGCCGAGAAAAACTTCGTTGTTGTTGTCGCCGTAAGTGACGGCTCCCAAAGCGCTCATACCAAATTCAGTTACCATGCGTTTAGCCATTTTGGTAGCACGTTCTATATCATTTGAGGCTCCGGTTGTGATTTCTTCTACTCCGAAGATCATCTCTTCCGCTACTCGACCTCCGAGTAGGGCAGCTATCTCATCTTCGAATTTCGCTTTTGAAGTTAGAACATGATCTTTGTCAGGAAGTGTCCAGGTAACCCCTAGGGCCATTCCGCGTGATACAATTGTAATTTTGTGAACATCATCACAATTTTTGAGTACATGATTCATGATTGCATGTCCCGTTTCGTGATAGGCAATAATTTCTTTTTCTTTGTCACTCAAAATACTTGTGCTACGAAGATTTCCTAAAACGACTTTTTCAATTGCCATGTCGATTTCTTTTGGACTGATCACTTTTTTGTTGTGGCGAGCGGCTAGGATAGCTGATTCGTTCATGATGTTTTCTAGATCAGCTCCAGAGAATCCTGGAGTTTTTTTAGCGATTGTTCGAAGTGAAACAGCTTTTGTAAGAGGCTTGTTTCTTGCGTGAACTTTCAAAATCTCTTCGCGGCTTTTTAGATCTGGGAGATCCACTGTGATCCGGCGATCAAATCGGCCTGGGCGGAGCAAAGCGGGATCGAGCACATCAGGGCGGTTAGTTGCAGCTATTATTATTACGTTCGTTCCTTGCTCAAATCCATCCATTTCCGTGAGGATCTGGTTTAGAGTTTGTTCACGTTCATCATGACCTCCGCCTAGTCCAGCACCTCTTTTTCTTCCGACTGCATCGATCTCATCTATAAATACAATACATGGGGCATTGCGGCGTGCTTTTTTGAAAAGATCACGAACCCTAGAAGCACCAACTCCTACGAACATCTCTACGAATTCTGAACCTGAAATTGAGAAGAATGGCACATTTGCTTCGCCTGCAACGGCTCTAGCTAGTAGTGTTTTACCCGTTCCTGGAGCTCCGATTAGTATCACACCTTTTGGGATTTTCGCTCCAATTTTTATATATTTATCTGGATTTTTCAAGAAATCCACGACTTCTATCAATTCGGCTTTGGATTCGATTGCTCCGGCTACATCGTCAAAAGTGGTTTTTTTCTGTTCGTCTTTTTCGTGGAGCTTTGCATTACTTTTTCCAAATGACATCGCTTGGTTGTTTGAACCTTGGGCTTGTCTCATCATGAAAATGAAAAACCCTATAATAAGGGCGAATGGAATGATCCCTATCAGCACATCTGTCCAAAAATTAGAACTATCTGTGTCAATAATTTCCACTGAGAACCCCCGTTTTTCTTGTGAGACATTCTCTAGTATTTCGTTTAGTGATTCGCCCTTTTCCTTAACTGCAATCAGTCTTATTGGTTCTCCACCGAGTTTGTAAATGATCTTGTTTTCTTTGATTTTCACTTCCTCTACTCGGCCAGCTTCGACATGGTTTACAAAATCAGAAACCAACACTTCTTCTTCAGGTACTTGACCATTGTATCCTATGATATAAAAAGCCGAAATAATTAGGGCTATTACAATTAAAATTGAGAAACTTTTCTGTCTATGATTAGATTTTTTTTGCACGTTTGAATTTGTTAAAAAGCAGGGGGAATATTAGCTTTTTGCCTTCTTGCTCGCAAGGGTGATTTGGAAGGCTGAAGTACTTTTTTCTTTTACTTTGAATTTCTCTGAAATTTCTAGGTTTCCAATTGCTACAATATCTTTCTTATATGTGATAATTGGTATTGAATGGCGGATATTCTCAGGAATTTTTCTGTCTGTGAAAAAGTCTTGGAGTTTTTTTGTTCCACGTTTCATGCCAAGAGGTTGGAATTTATCTCCTGCTTGCCAATTTCTGAGGGTTACTAGGGCAGGATCGATATCACTCGTTACATATATGGTATGCGTTTTACTTTTAAGTGAAGATGGGCATTTTATTTTTTCAACTGTAAAAGAGGATGTTTTTACTTCTTTTTTTTCTTCGAAATGACATATGCCATATTCAGTTTTAAAAGAAATACTCCCAAGGTGTCCTTCTAGATTTTTATTCTTCAAAATGATAGTTTTTGCCATCTCAATTTGCTTTGAATTTAGCCCAATTGTTCCATCAGTTTTTTCTCTATAAATTAACTCCAAAATTGCACTCTGAATTACGTCATTTTTTGCCTTAAATTTCTTCACATCGAATTCCAATTTTTTGCCTAAAAATTTTCTCGCTTCATCCTCCAGGAATCTATGAATTTTCTCGAAGTTTTCCATGTTTTTTTTAAAAGTTTTTTCAAGGCTTGGGTTGATTTTTTTCAGCACTGTTATAACAAGATTTCTAATTTTATTCCGTGAGTATTTATTCTGCTTATTCGTGCTGTCAATCACGCATTTGATTTTGTGTTTTTTGAGATATTTTAGGATGTCATCTTTGGTTATATTTTTAAGTGGTCGAAGTACGTATTTTTGATCGGAAATGCCGGTGAGCCCACTCAAGCTGCATCCTCTAGTTAGATTTAGAAAAACAGTCTCAATTGAATCATTTAAATGGTGTCCTGTGAGGATGTATTTTGCATTGTATTTTTTCTTCAAATTTTCGAAGAATTCATACCGAAGATTTCGTGCCTTTTCCTCCAAATTTGATACCCCTCTCAAACTTACTTTTTCGGTTTCAAAAATCACTTCCAATTTCTTGCATAATTTCCGACAAAATTTTTCATCTCGACCACTATTCCTTCTAATCCCATGATTCAAATGTCCTGTAATTATTGTTAAGTCGAGTTTTTTTTCCAATTTCTTAACCAAATGTAAAAGATACACTGAATCAGGCCCGCCGGAGAGGGCGATAATTACTGTTGATCCTTTTTTGATCTTATTTAAGGTTTCTTTCATTAGTCTTTTTTAAAAGTTCTGTGATTGAATCGAAGTTATCATCCTTTGCAGTCTTGTTTTTTTGAATTTTTTTGCAAGAAAGGCATTCGTGTGTAATTACGTATCCTTTATTTCGTGTTATTTCAAGTGAAATTGGCTGCATCAAACCCTCGCAAGTGGCTAGTCGATCCCCAGGAATCTCTTTATCTACATGTAGCGAATAAAGGCACTCCGTGCAGTGATTTCTACAGGTTTTCTCTGCTGAGGGGACTTTGTGTTTGCAGTTCTGACAGATAAATCCTTCGTTTATCGATATGAAATTGGTTTTTTGTTCCACGTGAGAAGTATATCTTGCTTTTACCCTTCTAAAAAGCGGTTTTTTGTGGTAAAATTATGAGAATAAAAAAGATTAACTTATTAAATTCATGGATCCAATTAATCAATTCGGTTTTCCGCAGAAGGAAGAGAATTCTTATGAGGAAGTACCTTATGAAAAAGTGATGGTGGAGGAAGTGAAGGATGAAAGTGTAGTAACTGAGAAAAAAGTTATTCCTTTTCGAAAGAAAGTGGGGCCTGTGCAGATGTTTTTGACAATTATTGCTGTTTTGGCATTAGGATATGGGATTTTTCTAAATTATTCAGCTGCGCGGACCGATGGTCAAACGGCTGTTATTCAAGATGAGGCGACTCAGAAGGAACTTCAATTAAAGAAATTACAAGAAAATAAAGTTAAAAATGTGATGGTTGCGAGCAAGGTTGTGAAGCAGATTGGAGAGGTGGATGTCAGGTGGTCAGAGGTTTTGACCCTACTTATAGATGCAACTCCGGATCCTATTATTTATAGGTCTTATTCTGGAAATGATAATGGAACTATCACTACAGCGGTGATAGCGCCTTCGTTTAATGCTGTGGCGGATCTCCTCGATATCCTCCAAAACAAGCCATTTGTACGTAAGGTATTCGTGCCTTCAGTGGTCAAAGGAACTAGTCCTACAAATGCTGCAACTTATAGTTTTTCACTTAACGTAGAATATGAAAAATAAATCGAATATAAAAAATGTAGTTTCTTTGCTACTTGCACTTGCCATCTTGGTGATTTATATGTACTATATACAACCTTCGTCTGAGAAACTCGAAGAGAAACGGCTTGAAAAAGCCCAGATGGAGGAACAACTAACTGATCTTCAAAATTCGGTTGATGAGCTTCTAGCCCTTCAAGCCTCAATTCCAAAAAGTGTTGGGGAAAGGCAGCTACTGCTTGCTCAAGTGCCAACAGATTTAGATCAAGATGGACTTATCAAAGATTTGAATCGGCTTGCATCCAATCGTGGAATAGAGCTCAAAAACATTGGTTTCGCTCTCCAAGGTGTGGATCAAGAAACTGGAGTTGGAGTAGTGACGATGGCTACAGGATTCGAAGGCACTTATCAGGACCTCATCAATCTGTTAGCGGATGTGGAAAATAATGTGCGCAAATTGAGAGTCAAAAACATCTCTGTGCAAGTGCTGGAAGTATCGCGTGAAGTATCAGCTGAAGTAAGTTTTACATTAACAATCGAAGCTTACTACCAAGGTTAGACAAAAAATTTAAGATTAATTTTTTTTAGATGGATTCAAATACTACAGATAAGGATACTAAAAAAATTCTCGATGAGTTGAACCTCGGTGGAGGAGTCGAGAAAGAAGATATTGTTTACGGGATTTATGATAACTCTGAGAAGCCATTGCTTCGTCGGATGAGTGATTTTTTCATAGATCATAAGAAGGTTACTCTAAAAGAGAAATCTTATTTTTTCCACTTGCTTGCAGTGATGTTGGATGCAGGGATGTCTATCTTAGATGCTCTGAAAACTCTTTCGAAGAGATTTGAAAATGAGCGGCTAAGACGCGTTGTAAATACACTTTCTCATAATGTTGAGAAAGGTAAGACCCTTTCGGATGCGATGGAAAATTTTCCAGATATTTTTGATGATAGTGAAATTGGTATTGTGAAAAGTGGTGAATCTGTGGGGCATTTGGATAAAATGCTTTTTAAGCTTTCATCTCAGTTAGAGCGAGCTTATGGGATGAGGTTGAAGCTTCGTTCAGCTCTGGTTTATCCGGTTACTGTTATAATTGCACTTATTATTTCAGGAGGAGTGATTGTACTTTTTGTACTACCGAAACTTCTTCAATTTTTCTCTGAGTCTGGAAATGATTTGCCATTTTTGACTGATCTACTTCTGGCTGTTTCAAGTTTCTTGAGCGGTTATTGGGTGATTGCACTTGTTGTGATTGTTCTGCTGGGGATTGCATTTAATGCATATCGATCGAGCGTTTATGGAAGATTCAAACTTGATTATATGAAGCTTAAATTCCCAATTGTTGGTGAATTGTTCAGACATTCTGAAATTGTTCGATTCGTAAGTTTGCTTGGAATTTTGACTGAGTCTGGACTACCTATTACTAAGTCTTTGAAGATCTTGTCTGATTCGATGAAGAATGTTCTTTATGAAGAAAAGATAGCTGATACCGCTCTTGCGGTTGAACGTGGACAAAAGATCTCTGAGTCTATCGATGATGTGCCACTTCTTTTTCCGTCGACTGTTGTTCAGATGATTGCGATTGGTGAGAAATCGGCGACACTTGCTTCGGTCTGTGAAAAGATCACTTCTCAATATGAAAAAGAACTTGATCATTCGATTAATAACTTGATGACTATCTTGGAGCCTCTTGTAATTATGATTGTAGGTTTACTTGTAGGTGGAATGGCATACGCAATTCTTGGCCCAATTTTCCAATTGAGTCAGTTTGTATAATTTAAACTCGATTGTGGGAATGAGAGACATGAATAAAAAGAAGGCTTTTACTCTCATAGAGCTGCTTGTGGTGCTCACGATTTTTGGAGTGATTATTTTGACTGCACTTTATACGCTTGGGCGATCAATGCAGCAGGTGCGTCTCCAGATGACTGTAGAACAGGCCATGAGCGATCTGCGGTTCGATCAGAACCTTGTGAAGAGTGGACAGGTGGTTGAGGACGGGGTGCGTTGCTTGGGAGGAAGTTTCTCGGTAGAGGACTCTTTTTATCAAAGAGTTGCTGCACTTTATTCAGAAGGATGTGGAGAGTTCGTAGGTTCGAACGAATCTTCTTATTCTACCGGGGTTGAGCTCACAGAGATCACCTCTGATGATGGGACTGTCTATGATTCTGTTAATGTTATTTTTGAGCCACCGAGTGGTAGAGTTGTTTTTGAAGATGGTGTGGAAAATCCCATTGTTGCTAGTAGTTTAAATTTTAATTTTTCTTACACTTTGGACGATGAGTACTCACATGTTCGTGTGATGACTGTAAGTCGGTCAGGTCAGATTACTGTTAATTAACCAATGATGAAAATAGTTTCGTTGAAAAATTTGATTGGAAATAAAAAGCGAGGCTTTGCCTTGATCGAAGTTTTGGTTGCAATATCACTTTTGGCATCTACGATTATTACTATTTCTGCTCTTACTATTTCTATGATGAGGGCGAATTCGATTAATCATAATCATTTGATTGCTACAGAGCTTTCTCGTGAAGGTCTTGAACTTACGCGTATTATTCGAGATCAAAATTGGGAAAATTATAAATATTGGTTGACCGATATTCATGCTGGAGTGGGAGAAACTTTTTTTACAGTTGATGCTGAATTTGAAACTGAGCCTTATTCAACTGAGGAGGATGCACGACTTTATAAATTAGATGAAATGGGAGTTCCTTATACAGAATATGCTCATAATAACTCAGGAGAACAGACTCCTTTTTATAGAAAAATCACGGTTTATCCGACCCTCTCAAATGAGGAACAGGATGTGAGTGTATCAGATGATTATATCTTGAAAGTGCTCGTTGAGAGCAAAGTATGGTGGTATTACAAAGGTGATACGAAAGGAGTAACTCTATTTACAGAACTTACCGATTGGAATGGATAATATTAATTTTATGAAACTTAAATTTAGAAAATTAGTAGAAAGAAAAAGCGCGTTCACGCTTGTTGAGCTGCTGATTGCAACGACAATTTTCGCGCTGTTTATTTCAGTTCTTGCAGGGAGTTATCTGATGATTACAAAGGCCCAGCGGGACACAAATGAAATGCGAAAAGTTTATAGTGAAGGTAGGTTTGTGGTGGATGAAATAGTTTCTGCACTTCGTGGTGCTGAGATAGATTATTCATGCTATGCGCAGGCTCTAGTTGGAGAGGATTCACCTTGTTATGGAGTTAATTTAAATGAAATGGAAAATGAGCTTACTGGAACTATTCTTGCTGTTCAAAATTCAGAAGGAAAACGAATTGTTTTCAAAGCTGATGGATGTGAAGAGGGTGGTTGTGTGGTTCTCAAGAAGACTATTCAAAAGTACAGCGAATTCGAAAATATGGATAATGGTGTTTGGCAGGCGAGTTTGGAGGATGGCTATAATCTGGCCGTAGATAATGGTTGGCAAGTTCTTACAACTTCTAATGTTGAGGTGAAGAAGGTGTATTTCAAAGTGCGCCCAGCTCTGTCTACTTCGCATGTGCCGGCTTATGTAACTATATATCTTTCTTTGGCTGGAGCGAGCCAGTTACGCGAGGAAATTAATTTTGATGTTCAGACTACTATTTCACTTAGAGATTATTAAATTAATTTAATTCATGTTAAAAAAATTCACTGCAAAAAGAGGTTCAGCACTGGTTATGTCACTTCTTTTTATGATGATACTTATCGTATTGTCTTTTTCCGTGAATTATATGCTCATAAATGAAATCAGGGCTGAGCGGAACTTCCTAAGTGGGGCCAAGGCGTACTATGCGGCTGAGGCGGGCCTCGAAGATGCTCTTCTCAATGTCAGCCTGCAGGATGCTGGGGCGGCAGTTGAGTCAAAGGCGGATCCGGTGATGTTTGTGGAAGATGCTGTGGCAACTTATCCAAATCTGGTTTCTGATTCGCAAAATTATTCTTATGATGTGATTTCTAGGAGTACTGAGTACACGCCATGTGACTTTGAACGACCTGATACACTCCATGATACTTTTGGAATGCTGCGTGCTGGAGAGTCTGCAGTTATTCCACTGGACAGCGTTTCCAATTTTCAAGTTGATTATTATGTGCTCGATACTACTTCACCTTTTGATGTTCCATCTTTTGTGATGCAAAACAAAGATGTGCTCAGGTGGCAGATAGTTGGAAATCGAAATACCGGAGTTAATGTTTTCGGTGATGCTAAGAAGCAGGGCGCTGGAAAAGTGGAAGCTATCAGTGAGTACTTCCCAATAAGTTCGATCAACAATAATTACCATGATAATCCTACGAGTTTTGGAACTTCTGCGGAGCTTGAATACGCTTGGGCCGCTGGTAAGTATTATGATATTATTGATGGTGCGACTTTTGATAGTACAGACCTTCTGTATATTGATTTAGAAGATTATCTTGCTAGTTCTGGAGAGGGTGGATTTCATTATATTTTCCATTCACAATACCCACTGATCGATTTTCTTAACGGGCATAATAATGAGATGCTTGTACTTACGAATATTCTAAATGTAGTTTCACCAAGTCAAACTGAAGAAGTCGATTCAATCCCAGCTGGTAATTATGAGCTTTATTACCGTGTGCATGATGGGCTTTCTGGAAGAGAGTCTGAATCAATTGCTTGCACGGCTGTGAAAGTTGAGGCTGATGGAATTAGCCCTGATGGTAAATTTGTTCAATCTGTGGATGTTATAAAACCACTGGATCAAGGAATTCCAGTTACTGACTTTGTCTGGTATCAGAAAGACTAAGCGAGCAGAAGTAATGGAGGGTCTATCTCAGAGTATGAGTGCTGAGGCATTTCATGTTGTGTTGTTGGTGGCTCAGTAGCTCCCGTTGGATCTGTTTGTAGTTCGAGTAGGCGTTGCGGAACTTGATATGCCATTGGGATTACAAAAGTACGTACCTCTGGGTCTCCAATAGCTTCATCTGCTTCAATTGCATGTCCGACAGCTCTCTCTGATTTTTCTCTCAGCATTGTTGTTCTTTGCTCACCGGTTGTTGTTAGTTCTCTCAGTTTCTGGAACACTGTGAACACCACTGAAATCATAGTTTCTTCGTAAGGAGCGGCAGCATCGTTATTAGTTTTGTAGCCAACTTCGTCCATTCCTGTGAGTTGTTCTTGGCAATCTGTTGCAATGAAATCTCTATAATTTAATATGAGTAATCCATCTAGTATTTCTGTGATATGTTTCCATGTTTCATTCTTGGTTTTATTTTCTCTTAATATTTGCTGGATTGTTAATGCTATTTCTCTTCTTCTTTCTTCCAAATCTAGTGAAGATACCCATTCATCTAATCTAGTTTCTGATGGGTCTATTTCAAGGTGTGTTCGGTCTATATTTCTTTCTAGAGTTCCTATAATTGCTTCTGGAGATAAAATGTCCCACAAAGCCTCTACACTGCCATCTGCAGCTCTCTCTAATACTTTATTAGCTAATTCATCACTAGTTGCCCTTATCGGCATTACAGTTGGGTTAAAAGGCCTTCTACGCAATGAAGTTCTCATAATGTTTGCCATAGTATCTCTTTCGTACTCTCTTGGCATTGCATCAAGATCCTCTAAAACTGGCTCTAATGTTTCATGTCCTTTCAAACGTCTCTTAGCTTGTTTTTTTAAATAACGAATTTGATTTTTTATCCATCTGCTTCTTAATTTATCGATATTCTTTTTTAGCCATGCATTTGCTCCTTTTGGACTGAAATGGTTTGTAATGGGTTCTTTGGCAGTTTCTTCCAATATGGCCTCTCCGTTGTTCCAACTGATTTTACTTCGGCGTGACATTTCTTCGAAAATTGGAGTTGCTGTAGCAATAATTAATTCTATGCCTTTGTCGAATTCCTTACTTCCTTCAATTTGTCCTAATCTTGCCTCTAAGGCCTTGACTCTTTCTGTTTTGGTGGCATCTGCTGCTGCTTGCGCCCCCTCATTCGCTTCTTCAGTTGTATCTGCATTTAATCTGTCAATTTCTTCTTGTATGTCCAAATACTCATCTATAATTGCAACGTGAGCTCCTAATTCTCTGACCGTTTCGGGGTCTAAATATTTCATTGTGCGATGAGCGGATATTTCTACTGAGTCTGCTATTAATTTCTGATCTGCGGTGTCGGTTTCTGGGCACTCCCATTTGGCTAATTTGGCTGCAAGTGTGGGGATGATTGCGGCTGTTTCCGTAGGGGTTTTTCTACTGTCTCGAGTCTCTCTTGTTATTCTTCCAAAGTATTTATAATCCTCAATGTAGTTGAGTAGAGTTGTTCGTATGTCTCTATCTGGAATTTGTTGCACTTCTCCAATTAAAATAGCATTTAGTTGCATTAGCATTCTTTCGTATGAAAGTACGAAATTTACTAATGTAAGCACATGTTTAAAGTCATCATTTTGTCTAAAATATTTGAATAAACCCTCAATTATACCTGTAATGTTTAATTTTTTAATATCTTTTGCATCAGGAACGTATGTTAGGTAAATTTTTCTTAAAATTCCCATTCCATATTGAATGTGTTCAACTTCTCCATAGCTACACGATGCGAGTGCGTCAAAATATGCTAAGCGTAATTCCTCTGGAGTAGCTTGGCTTTCTAGTACTCTGAGATTTTCGTCTATAGCTCTGTTAGAAAATGTACGTTGATATTCCGTTAAAGGAATTCTACCTGGGTTTCCTAGGCTCTCAGATCCACTCGCTCTTAATCTTCTGGAAGTATTCAAGAATCTAATATGATATTTCTTAGGTTGTTTTTGAAATGGTCTTCGTCCTAATCTGTGAGTCCCTGTTATTACCTCTGATAAGCCTCCTCTTGTTGAGGCTGCCGCTACTGCCGGGAATGGGCTTACTGGAGTTCGTACGTCTGCTTCTAGTACTCGAGCGGGGGTTTCAAATGGTGTGGCAGTACCGAATTTTGCAGCTGGCATTCCTTCAGATGGAAGTGTGAAAGTAGTATCATCATCATCTTCTTCAATTCGGACTGGTGGTAAATCTGGGTCTGTCCGTTCTAGCTCTTCATCTCTAGGAAGATCTGCGGCGGGCATTGATTCCAATGTAACTTCTGCTGGATCAGGATCATCTTCTCTAGTTGGTGGGTTTAAGTGAGTGCCAAACATTGTACTTGTAGGTAGTCCGAGATCATTTAGGTTTAAATCATCTGTAGTAACTCCTTTAAGTTCGGCACTTATTGTGCTTGGATCAACGTCATCTGGGAAACCTTCATCATCAGTTGCTTCAGCAGCCTCTATAGCTGAGTCAAAAGCTCCTTGTATTTCAGCCAGTTCATCATCTAAATCATGCACAGCTGGTATGCCTCCGATGCTCATTATCGATGTTCCATCGGGGAGTGTTACAGCGGCTGGATCGTCTATGTGGTCTAGATCATCTGGCCTTGCGAATTGTATTGCTGGAGTTCGTGTTGCTTGAACAAGAACTCTTATAGTTGGGGGTTCTGGGTTGGTTGGTTTTTGCTGCCTAGGGCCAGTTGGGACTGGTGATCCTAGGGTACTTGGATGTCCTCCAGGTCTGCTTGTTGGTTTACCGTTTTTTGGCATTTTTGCAGCTATTTTATATTAGAAGGTATTATGCTAGTTAAAATCGTTTTTGTCAATACTCGTAGCGTAAAAATGGCATTTCTTCTTCTTATTTGTGGTGTGTTTATTTATAATCCTTGAAGTGACGTTTAACCAGGTTTGTTTTATGACTCAAACAATAACAATTTCAACGGCTATTGCATATCCTAATGCCGCGCCGCATTTGGGGCATGCACTTGAGTTTATTCAGGCTGATGCATTAGCACGATTTTATCGTTTATCGGGCTTTGATGTGATGTTTACGACAGGTACTGATGAACATGGTACAAAAATTTATAAAACTGCCAAGGAAGAAAATATGACGCCGCAGGAATTGGTTGATAGGAACGTCGAATATTTTAAAGAAATGTGTGATATTTTAGGGATTAGTAATGATTTATTTCTCCGAACTACAGATGAGGTTTTGCGTCGAGGGGCGGTGAAATTATGGGAGAGACTTGTTGCGGCCGGGGATCTGTATAAGGATACATATGAAGGGCTTTATTGTTCGGGTTGTGAAAATTATATGCTGAAGAAAGATCTAGTAGATGGCAAATGCCCAAATCATATGAAAGAGCCTGAAGTTTTGAAAGAAGAGAATTATTTTTTCCGATTGTCAAAATATATTCCGTGGCTCAAAGAACATATTGGGGGACAGCTTGAGGTACTGGGTGAGTTTCGGGTTGCGGAGATCAAAAATATGCTGGATGACCTGAAAGATGTGAGTTTTTCTCGTCCTAAATCGGCTTTGCCTTGGGGAGTGACTGTGCCTGGGGACAGTGATCATGTGATGTATGTTTGGTGTGATGCATTGGCGAATTATTTGACTGGTCTTGATTTTGCAGGGGAGGGTATCGATGGGGTTGGTGCTGACGGCGTTGTGTGTGGTGAGAATTTCAAAAAATATTGGCCGACCACGATCAATATAATTGGGAAAGATATCATGAAATTTCATGCGATTTTTTGGCCTGCGATGTTGAAGTCCGCGGAGCTCCCTCTGCCCGAGAAGCTCTATGTGCATGGGTTTGTGACTTCTGAAGGTAAAAAAATGGGAAAATCTCTGGGAAATGTTGTAGATCCAGTTGAATATGCTCGTGAATTTGGGGCTGACGCACTTCGTTATTATCTCCTTTCTCAAATCTCGACTCAGGATGATGGGGATTTTGCTCGTGATAGATTTTTAGAAGTTTATCAGGCACATCTTGCCAACAATGTTGGGAATCTCGTATCTCGTGTAGTGGCTATGGTTGAGAAGTATAGGGATGGAGTTATTAATCTTAACGATGGACTGTATGATGAAGAAGCTAGTGGATTTTTTGAAAAAGAATATGTCAACAATTTATTTAGATCAGTTTTTTTACAGTACAATTCTGATTTTGAGAATTTTGATATAAAAAGGGCGTCTGAAGCAGTCTTGGAGATAGCTCATAATATGAATGAATTTATTGAAGCTAAAAAACCTTGGGGGCTTGCTAAAAATGGAGATGATAACGATTTAAATTTTGTTTTATTTACTTTGTTGGAAGGGATCCGTGTGATTGGTGTTTTGTTGCAACCGATCATTCCTATTAAAGCGAATGAAATATTGGATCAACTTGGTATTGGCCTTGAGGATAGAAATTTTGACTCTATTTTTGATTCTCAATATAAATTTTTATGTCGAAAACGATATAAAGTTGAAAAAGGAGAGCCATTGTTTCCTAGATTGGAGGTTTGAAATATTAATTTGTTTAGGCTGTTTTTCATATTAGTTGTTCATTCTGTTAATATACCTCTTTGGTATCTGGTGTACTCTTTTAATATGTTCCCCAGTCGATTTCTTTTTCTTTAGGGATGCGTTTTATCATTGGGGAGGTCATGTCCCAGTTTTTGGTTATTTCGATGAAGGCTTCGTTCCAACTTAAAGTCTCTCTTTTGTGTTTCTCGATTTGTTGTTTTCTGAGTTTGAGTTTGAAGGCTATCTCAGGATCGATCATAAATGAAATTCGTTCCCAAGGCGTTTGTTGTTGAGAGCTTTTATCGATGCTTATTTCGATAGCTTGTTGGTTGGATTCTAAATTGATTTGACTATTTGCAATTTCTTTCTCTACATGACCCGTACGGGTCAGGGATAACGTCAGTTCGTTTTTTGTCAAAAAGTTTGTTGTTGATTTTTTTGTCTGTAAGTTTTTTCTATGTTCTTGGACAAATGCTTCCAAGGCGGCATATGGCATCTTTTTTACTTTCTCGGCCCATTGACTATCTGTATCTGTGGTTGCGATATGTGCTACGACTTGTAATTTACTCCATCCAACTTCGCCATTTATTAATAGTTTTTTTAGGTGTGGTTTGTCCTCTAATTTTTCAGCTATACTTAGAATTTTGTCTACTGTTCTCTCTGACATTCCAGCTAATTTTGCTGCGAAATGGTGTATTGAAGCACAGCCTCTTTTTTTATGAAGTCGTCTTTTTTTTACTTCTGGAAGTAGGCCTGTGAATTTTCTCATCCATCGTTTTGCGTTGAGTCCGTATTCTTGGCAACGTTTATAGAGTTGACTATCTGTGAGATTGGTTATGTCATCTGGGCTTAATATTTGTCCTTCCGATATATGTTTTATGATATCTGATGTATTTATTTTCTTATCAATTAGAGGGTGAGTATGAGCTTACTTTTACTGTATCAAACTGGCTGTAAAAAACAAACCTTTCTTAGCTTTCTTATGCTAAAAAACTTGATTTCCCAAGTATTTGTTTTACTGTCTATTTTTGACGTGTGAGAGGGGGAATGATTTTTCTATTAGGAAGTCGATATTAGATTTACATCTAGTGTTTAAATGTGTTAAGATCGCCTCTTAAATTGTATATTATTAATTTTTTGTTATGACAAAAGCTTTTAATTCTCCACGTGCAGGGAATCTGCCATTTGAGATTCCTATGGTTTCACCAGAAGGATCACCGCTCAATCCAGGGAAACCTTTCATTGTTCAAGGATTCCGTGACACAAAAGGGGAAGGTGATGCTAGAGAAACCCAAGTTGCTTTAAAGTTTGATGATGAAGATGAAGCTCGATATGTTGATGTTGGTTTCGGTTTTGGTTTAGCAGATAAGATTGGTCTCACTTCTGCTGATTTTGAGGAAGTTGGTATAAAAGATAACCTTTCTTCAAGAAGAGTTCGTGATACAAAATCTCGTGGCAAGAGTTTAGAAGTCTTTGATGTAAATATGGGTGCTGAGCCATTTAGTATAAGGAATATTTTGAGAGAGGGGGTTGTTATTGAAACGGAGATTGGACACCTTCCAAAGATTGAATGCCCTTATTCAAAATTCGAAGCTATCACACTCTTAAGGCTTAGTTCAGTTGATGTTAGAAAATTAGCTGCTGAGATAGAGAGACGTGATCGTGAGATGTTTGAGGCTACTTTGGATAAAGCTTCAGCTGAGTATATTCCAAGTGATTTGTTGAATAAGTTAGAGGGCTTAGCAACTTTCTTTGAGCGACTTGAAAAAATTACCAAAACTAGACGTAAGATTGCTTCTGCATTTGGTGTTGAATTCTAAAACGTATCAACCTCAAGTAATAGTGAGATGATGGTTTTGACGATTGTGAATGAAAGTATTACTACGAACATTCCGATGATTGTGTATTTTACAACCTCTTTGGCTTTGTCTACTCGGCCTTGGTCTCCTCCGGCGGTTGTGAACATGTAGCCGGCGATTACGAGTATGAATATTGCGAGCGAACCTGTAATTTCGATCAAGCTACCTGCGATGAATTGTAAAAATGCGTTTACTGCGCTTACGGTGTAATTTCGATTAAAAGCATCTGGAGCATTAATTGGTTTGAATCTATTGTCTATGCGAACCCCATCTCCTTGTAGTTCTGCTAGGTTTTGCCCGTTGTCGTTCACTTGACTCTCTCCTCCGACTGGAATGTTGGGTAAATCAACATCTCCCGGCCCTGAAGAAGGAGGACCAGACACGTCCGCGTCACCCGCAGCTTGGATTGCATTTGCTTCACCTGCTGCATATGCATTATGCACATAACTTATCTGTGAAAATAGCAGAGTCGTCAAAAGGCCTATTATTAGAAATCTCTTTTTCCAAGTTGTGAGTAGTTTTTTCTTCATGATTGGATTTGAAATTGTGATGGTTATGGAGTGGGGACTCGTAGGTTTAGAAATTATATTTTATAGAAGTTACTCCGTAGACGATTGCGTATGCTGACATAATTACGATCGTTCCTACAACTGAGTAGATGAGTATTTTTTTTGCTTTTTCCATGAGGTTTGCGTCGCCTTCGCCCCGTGAGACCACAAATAATATTCCACTAATTGTAAGTGAGAGAAATATCAGAATTGATGAAACCCTTAGCACAATATCGATTATTTGAATTATCAAATCGACTATGTCTGGATCAGGTAGATCCGCAGTGTTATTTAGTTCATTAAATTCTGAGCGTCCGTTAATTCTGTATTTTCTAAAAACGTCTTCTAGGTACACTTTTGCGTATACGACTTTTGGCATTAGGAGTAGTCCCAATGTCGTCGTAAATCCTGTGAATTTTTTGAAGATGTTTTTCATCTGATAATTAATGTGTTTAAAGTTGGTATTCTTGTGAATTATTCAGCTGTTAAGGTTTCGTCCGTAACGCCTTCTGCGAATTCTCCTCGATTTGAAAGAGGTGTTTCACTTACGATTGAAACTATTGTGTAAGAGAAAATTGCTATAAGTAGTCCAACGATTGCGAAGATAATTGTTCTTTTGGCATTTTCATTTTTAGTGTCATCTCCGAATGATGTTAGATATTGGATTCCTCCATACATCAGTGCGAGAATTGTTATTCCTCCTAGCAAGTTTACAGCTCCGCGGATCAGGGTTGGCAGCAAATCTGTGATGAAATATCTCTCGTAAACAAGTCCGCTATTGTCAGCTTCACTTGGTCCTGGGAGTAGGCGAGGTTTTGGGATTGTTGGTGGAATTACGCAAGATTCACCGTTTGGTCCGACGTTGTGTGCGCAGGTTTCTGATTGTCCGCTGCCTGGATTCACTTCTTCTTGTCCTCCTCCTGGTGAGCTTCCGGTCGCTTCATCTGCTCCTGCTGCAGGACCTGTTGCAAAAGCCACATTCCCCACTATTCCCAGTGTTAACATTATGATTAAACTAATTGTTAGTATGAATTTTTTCATATTTTTTTAATTGATTTGGAAGAAGTTTGGATTTATGAACCAGAGTAGGAAAGCGGATAGAAATAGTAAAACAAGTCCGCGGATTGAGTTGAGAATTCTTTTTTTGGCCTCTTCTGCTGAGCCCGAGTCGAGTGCGTATTGCATACCGCTGATCGCTATAACGAGCACTGCGACTATCCCGAGTATGCTCACTCCGTATTTGTACATTATGTGCATGTATTGAGTTATAAATCCCATTGCCGTGTCGGCTTCAATTATTGCTATATCTCCGATTGGCTCGTTTAATTCAACTGAAATTTTTGTAGTACCTGTCTCAGTCGCTTCGGTTGAAGCTGCCGTATCTTCTGCAAATACTATGAGTTGTTGAATTCCCGACAGTGTAAAAAATACTGTTAGGAGACCGATTTTTTTGATGAATTTTTTCATGTTTTTTGTTTTGTCTGTCTGGTTAATAGAAAAGTCCTTGGACGAAATTCACGATTATATAAGATGAGAATGCTACAACGAGTCCGATAATACAGGCTTGAATTATTTGAATTGCATTTGAACGTTGAGTGTCATTTCCTGGACTTGTGATTATCATAATTCCTGCAACAACTATGAGTAGCATTGCTATCGAACCTACGATTTTTATCATGGTATTGGCTATTTTTGTCAGAAGATTAACTGCTGGGGATTGACCATTATCTATGAAATAAGCCATGCTTTGCTCATCTGTAGTTTCTCCATCGGTGTGATCTGTATTTAAAATACAGTCAATTTTCAGTGCAAAGTCAGATGCATCTGCGGAGTCTCCTCCTGGGTAACCAAAACAGTCTGCATTGTAATCTCCGGTGTCTACGCTTTTGCCGGCTGTTTCTGAGGTATCTGGGATTTCCGAATCTGCTGCATGGTCAGTTGGGCCATGTGGTCCGCCGCTGCCTGATGGTATTCCTGGAGGGCCTGATGAAGTTTCTTCATCCATTGGAGTTCCTTCAAACATGTCCTCTGGTGCTGCAAAAGCTATTTGACCAACTGTTGTTGAGAGGAGTATGAGGATTAAGCTAATTGTGAATATTAGTTTTTTCATGTTTTTTAATTAGGCTCTTCTTCTTTGAAAATGTCGCCTAGGTGGCGGTTGGCTTCTTGGCGGGTGATTTGACCTGAGTCTACGAATTTGTTTAAGGCTCCGGACATTGTTTGCATCCCAGAGGCTCTGCTTGTTTCCATTATTGCGTAGATTTGGTGAGTTGAACCTTTTCGGATTAGGTTTGCGATTGCATTGTTTTTGATGAGGATTTCACATGCTGGGATTCTGTTTTTTTCGTCAGCTGTTCTGATAAGTTTTTGCCAGATGATTGCTTTTAAGCTCATTGCGAGCTGTGTTTTGATTTGGGATTGTTGTTCTGGAGGGAAGACATCGATTATACGATCGATTGTTTGTGGGCCGCCGGAGGTATGAAGGGTCGCGAATACTAGGTGTCCCGTTTCAGCTGCCGTGACTGCGAGAGCGATCGTTTCTAGGTCGCGCATTTCTCCAACCAAGATTACATCCGGAGCTTCGCGGAGAGCTGCCTTAAGAGCGGTCTCAAAAGATTCTGAATGATGTCTCACTTCTCTTTGTTCTATCAATGAGCTTTCGTTTTTGAATACAAACTCAATTGGATCTTCGATTGTTATAATGTGTTTTGTTTGAGTGCGATTAACTTCATTTACCATCGATGCAATTGTGGTTGATTTACCAACTCCTGCAGGACCGGTTACTAGTACAAGTCCACTTTCTAGATTGCAGAGTGATTTTAATTTCTCTGGGAGATGCAGTTCGTCGAGTGTTTTTACTTCATTTGGGATTGGGCGAAGAGATGCCGAAGGCCCTTTGGATTGCATAAAAAGATTTACACGAAATCTCCCAATACCTTCTATATCAGCAGAAAAGTCATTGTCATGTTTGTCCGCAAATATCTGTAAGTCGTCATCATCAGCGATTATTTTCATATAATCATCAAAAATCTCTTCTGTGATTTCAGGAAGTTCTGTAATCATCACAAGTTTTCCATTGATCTTCAGAGCTGGGCGGCTTCCACAAGACAAAAATACGTCAGAAGCACCGTATTCTATAGCTGTTCGAAGGATTTTTTCGATTTGCTCGTTCATTGATATGTCTATTTATAATAATTCTACTTATTTTAGCAGAAAAAAGCCTTTTTTAGAAGGGTAAAAGGGGTGTGAATCGGAAGTTTAGGATAAATTTTGAATTTGTCAGGTGAAGGTGTATAGTGAGTGGCGATATTATTTAATATTTGTTTTTATGCATATAGTTGGTGGGGAAAGAGGTGTGTCTTCTGGAACTGATCGTTGTTATTGGGGTGGTAGTAATCCTGAGGGGGAAGATAGAAGGTTTGTTTTAGAGCCTGATCATTTTGTAGTTGAGCCTTCATGTGTGGTTTCGCTTGTTGGTCAAGATGGTGACCATAAAGTTATGGAGGCTGTGGATGCTCTTAGGGAGTTGAAAGCTAGAGAAATTCAGGGGTAGGGTTTACGATAATTTATCGATTTCTTTGAGTAGTGTAACTGCTTCTTTGAGCGTCTCTACTCTTACTAGTTTTTGGCGGTATTCTGAGGCACCGGGGAAGCCTTTTATTGAGGCGGCTAGGTATTTGCGCATTTCCATAACTCCGCGGTTTTCGCCTTTGGTTTCGACTGAAAGTTCCATGTGGCGGATGAGGGTAGGGAGGCGATCATGGAAAGATTTTGGAGAGGTATAAGGTTTATAGTCTGGGGAGGTGGTATCATCATGAAAAGCATGCCAGAGTTCGGCCATTATCCAGGGATTTCCCATTGTGGCGCGGCCGACCATGAGGCCGTCGAGGTTTCCTAGTTTTTCTTTTGCTGATTCTATTGAAGTGATGTCTCCATTTCCGATTACTGGTACTTTTACATGTTTTTTTACCTCATAAATTAGTTCAAAGTCTGCTTCTCCAGTGTACATTTGTGCTGCGGTTCGGCCGTGTAGTGTGATCAATTGTGCGCCTGCAGACTCCATTCTCTTGCAGTAATCAATCAAGAATTTTGCATCCTTATCTTTTGTTCCGAGGCGTGTTTTTATTGATACAGGCAATGAAGTTGCTTTCACTGTAGTTTCGACTATTTTTGCAGCCAAATCTGGATTTTTGAGAAGTGCTGAGCCATGATCTGAAGATACAATTTTTTTTGCTGGGCATCCCATATTTATGTCTATTGCATCAACTCCCATTTCTTCTAGAGCTGCTGCAGCAATTGCGAAACTTTCAGGCTTTTTCCCGAAGATTTGAGCAATAATTGGTCGTTCTATATCGGGATTAAATCCTACTTGTTTGAGTGTGCGTTTTGAGCCGTATTTTATGCCATCTGTGCTTGTGAATTCGGTAAAACAAATAACTCCCGGTGCGATTTCTTTAACAAGCTGGCGATACGCGCTGTCAGTGTATCCGGCCATTGGGGCAAGGCAGATGATTGGGCGAGGTAAGTTGTTCCAGGAGAATTTATTCATGATGTGGTATTTTTATTGTATTTGCATTGAATTGTCAATAACCTTGTTATCTCAAGGAATTGTGTTAAAATTC
>JABINC010000003.1 GCA_018697675.1 Candidatus Peregrinibacteria bacterium | reverse complement strand
TGGCTCCGAGGGCCGGATTCGAACCGGCGACCAATTGATTAACAGTCAACTGCTCTACCACTGAGCTACCTCGGAATATTATTTGCTTCTAAGCGGGGGAATTATAGACATCCCTCTGCCTAAAGTGCAATGTTTTTTGTAACTTTTTTTTAGGTGATGCGTTTTAAAAAGTGTAAGGCTCCTTGATAAAGCTTTTAAACTCCCTCTAAAATGTATTTTTATTTTCCAAAACTTGTTGTGGCTATGACTTCCTTGATGGTTGTGTGGCACGTTTGTCTGGTTGTTTTGGCTCTTTATCTTTAGAAAAAACTACTATCTCTCGTCCGACTAATTGATCTGGGCGGCTATAAAGATATGAGTTGATTGAAGGTTTTGTATTGGAAAGAGGGACGCAGTGAAAGCCGAGTGATTCTATTTTTTGTATTAGTTTATCAACTTTTTTCTGTGAAAGTGGGTGAGGTCGGCCTTTTTGTAAATAATTGGGGATGCATATTGCGATTGTCGCTTTTTCATATGTTTTGTACAGAGTCTTGAAGAATTTCAGGTATAAAGTCGTGATTTCTTGGAAATTATTGTGAATTGTTTCTTCTTTTGGTGCGGATTTCAAAGGTGGGCCGAGATATCCTTCTGTAGCAATAATTGCTTCTTTTTCTCTTTTTGGGAAAGGAGAAGTTGCATCATGTACGAATATATTTTTTTTCAAAGGAGGGAGAGTGAAAGAGCTTTCTAACCATTTTAAATTTCCTTCTGTATGTGTGATCATTCTGGGGTTTATGTCTGAACCTTGGACAGAGTATCCCATGAGAAGAGCCTCTATGAGAACTCCTCCTGAACCGCAAAATGGATCGATTATTACTGAATGAGCTTTGGGTTTTGCAAGGTTTATCAGAATCTGTGAAAGCTTGGGTGGGAGCATTCCGTTGAATGTATCGCGAAAAGGCCGTTCGTAATCTCTGCGTGAGTATCCTTCTATGTCTTGGTTGGCAATTAGAATAGAAAGGAAATATGTATGAGTGTCATCATTGGGATTTGAGGAAGGTCTTTGTATTAAATTAATTTCAATTGTATTATCTTTTTCGAGAATTTCTTTTTTAGACTGTATCCCCTCTATGTTATGAGCGATGTCACCTGAGAGTTTATTAAGAAATCTTGATTTTGCGCCATGCTGTTTGAGTTCGTTTTTTACATTTTTGGTTAGAAATTTTAAAGTTTTTTTAACTTTGTATGCTAAAGGGTAGATATTGATTGCAAATGTAACTTTTCTTTCGATGTCCATTTTCTCCAAAATTATCTCTGTTATGGTTTCTACCAGCTCTGTTTTCTTGAATTCACCGAATACTTCTGAGATTTTCATTGTTCCTCCTAGGCGGTTTAGAACATCCGTTGTGATCTCTTGTTCGGATTCTATTAAAACGTTGCCATTGACCTGTAGATTGATCGATTCCTTCCCAAACACTGTCGCTAGTTCTGCTATTGATAGAGTTTCGGATTTTCCTAATTTAAATGCATATAACATATGAGGAGTAATTTAAAATTGTTGATAATGTTGATGGTCTTTATATATATTTTGTATCTTTTTTTTCAGTGCATGTACTTTTATTATATTTATTTAACACGAAGTCAAATCATATTTTTTTAAAAGTGTGAAATCTTTCTTGTGCATAAGTGAGGTAAAAATTATAATCGGCGGGCAAAGTGAAAAGCGTTGCACGTATATTTTAACCTAAAGAACATATGTATTCACTAAATAAAGCGCAGTTAATCGGTAACATCACTCGTGATCCAGAGCTCAGGCAGATTGCTACGGGGGTGTCTGTAGCGAGTTTTACTGTCGCGACAAATCAAGTTTGGACCGATGCCGCTGGAGTTCGTCAAGAAAAAGCGGAGTTTCACGATATAGTTGCTTGGAGGAAGCTTGCTGATATTTGTGCACAGCTTCTTCGAAAAGGAGCTAAGGTTTATGTAGAAGGTCGTATTCAAACTCGTGAATGGACCGGTGAGGACGGAGTGAAGCGTCGTAAGACAGAGATCGTCGCTGAGAATGTGATAGCTTTAGAGAAGAAAGGGGATAGGGCGGACTCTGGCTTCACTGCAGCCCCTAGTGCCCCTGTGGCGGCTCCTGTGGCTTCTCCTAGTCCAAGTACAGACACGGAGGATCCTTTGCAGGATAAAGCTGAGGTGGCTGATGGGGCTTCTGCGGGAGGACAGACGACAGAACCATCTGAGGACATCACAATTGATGATTTGCCATTCTAGATTAGTTTTAATAATTGGTACTTTCTAAGATTTTATTCTATGGAAAATAGTGGGAAATTAGTGCTTATTTTGGGGCCTTCCGGTTCCGGGAAAGGTACTGTGCTTGAGTTTTTGAAGCAGGAACATCCTGAGTTTATTTTCCCACTTTCTTGCACGACCAGGCCCTCGCGTCCAACTGAAAAAGATGGTGAAGTCTACCGCTTTATCTCGCTTGAAGAATTTAAGGAAAAAATCGAAAATGATGAGTTCCTGGAATATGCTTTCATACATGATATGCATTATTATGGAACTCTCAAAAAGCCGATAATGGATGCTTTGCAAGAAGGGCGAATTGTGGTGCGTGAAGTTGATGTGCAGGGAGTTCGTTCGATACGAGAATTACTACCACCGGAGCAGTTGGTGACAATTTTCCTTCGGGCAGATTGGGATAGTTTGGAGCACCGTATTAGAAATAGGGCACCTATCAGTGATGAAGAATTAGCTGAAAGACATGAGAGTTTCTTGAAAGAAATGGCATGGCAAGACGAATGCGACTACAAAGTTGATAGTATTGAAGGTCAGATACCTGAAGTGTGCTCAGATGTTGATAAACTGATAATGGAAGTTGCTTAAAAGGCTAATCCTTTTTGTTTCATACGGTATAAAAGCTCAATGACATCCATACGAGTCATTGGCTGGTTGGGATTAAGCACCTCTCCAACGACGTCTAGAAGTCCGTTTATTTGTGCGAAGTTTGTGTATTGAAGGAACCATTCTGTATTAGGGGTTGCTTCAATATCTGCATAGAGGCTTGTCCCAATATCTATACTCGAAAAATCTATCTCTGCCATTTCAAGTACAACTTTTAGAAGTTCAACTTTGTTGATAGTTTGGCTAGGTTTGAAAGTGCCGTCAGAGTAACCTTGGACAATTTCTGCATCTAGAGCGGTTTTTATGTAATTTGCGAACCAATCATGTTTTGATATGTCGCTAAATTCTGAGCCATCGGCATTTTTGATATCGAGTCCAAATGCTTCTATTAAAACTTTGGTAACTTCAGCTCGGTTAATTGGTCTTTCTGGAGCGAGAGTTCCATCATCGTTTCCAGAAAATATTCCTTCGTCTTTCACAAATGTTATTGCGCTACATTGGCTTACAGAAAATACATCTTTTTTGACATCCGGAAAACTAGCACAGAAACTACTAATTGTTTCCGGATTAATTGTTATGCTCGGTTCATTTATAGTTTGTACTATTAAGTCATTATCTCTGAAGTATGCTTGGACTTCGATACCATCGCTCTCTAGTCCAGAGACGTCTTTGGCAGTAACTTTGAATCCGTATTTTAGGAATCTATTGAAATCGATGATATTTACTGAAGTATCTTTTCCAATGCTTGTGGATCCCGTGAAAATTTCGTTATTTATTTTTTCATATAATCTATATTCAGCTAAGTCATTTTCTGAATTCAAACTTTTGTTCCAGCTGATTTTCATAATGTTTTCGTAGGGGATTTCAACTTTTAGATTTGTAGGATTTTCTGGGGGAAATAAATTCTTACTGGTCTGTCTGAAATGATGAATATTTCCATTTGATGTTGTTACGAAGAAATCCATCTTGTTGTCGTAGTCTATGTCGAGTAGGGCAACTCCTGTATTGAATCCGAGGTCTTCGGTTAGTTCGCCCGCTTCCAGGAAGTTCTTTCCAATATTTTCTTTTACATTTTCATAATAAATCACACGCCCATGCTTATTTCCAAGTAGGGCATCATAGTCTTCATCACTATCTATGTCTTCAAATCGTATTTGTGAATATGCGTCTACATCGATATCTTCAAATGAATCGGTTTCTAGAGTAAAAATAGGTTCGCTCAACGAGCCGGTGTTTCTGTAAAAATGTATTTTACCGGAGCTACCTCCTACAAACAGATCCAAGTCTCCATCATTGTCGTAGTCATGTAGTTCAGGGGTGCTGGCTTCTCCTACGTCGATCCCCGTGAAAACCCCTTCTTGCAATAGGAATTTTGGAGTACGGACTGATCCAATGTTTTTATAATAATTTAAATGTCCACCTTCCTCTTCATTTTCTCTATCAAAATATCCCATTACAATATCTAGATCATTGTCATGGTCTAGGTCTCCGATGCTGAAGGCACTGGCATTCTCGTCTGTTTCAATAAAAGAAGTCTCTTCTAAGTTGTACGATGGGGCCGATGCGGAACCAATGTTCTGGAAATAGTGAAATTTTGACACACCATCTAGCATGAAAAGATCCTCATCTCCGTCATCATCGAAATCTGCGAAATCAATATTCCCGTTTTCCCCTATGTCTAAGTGAAAGTACTCATCAGTAACTTTTGTGAATGAAGGGGAGGTGTTTGATCCATTGTTCTGGAAATAATACATGTTCCCAAGATTGTTTCCTATAAACAGATCGGTATCCCCATCATTGTCTAGATCTCCGAATGTAGGATAAACATAAGACTCTTCAATTTCTATAAATGTGTCATTTATAAGTTCAAATTCTGGGATCCGTGGACTACCTTGATTTCTATAAAAAGCAAGACGTCCGTTATCACTGCCTACAAACAAATCCAAATCTCCATCGTCATCTATGTCTGTGAATTTTGGCACGGCCGTTTTATTTAATTCGATATCTAAATATTGGCTGTCTGTTAATATGAATTGAGCTGTGTTTGGATTTCCTACATTTTCGTAATAAAAAACTCTTCCTTCGAAATTACCTACGAATAAGTCCAAGTCTTCATCATCGTCTATATCCACGAATTCGGGTGCTGCGAAGTTTTTTACATCTACAACGGCTTCTGAACCGTTTGCAAATACTAAATCTGGAACATTCATGTTCCCTCGATTTTTATAAAAATTAACCCTCTCTCCCCATTCTCCGAAATAAAGATCGAAATCAGAATCATTATCTATATCTGCGAATGTAGGGAAAAGTATGTACTGACTTCTCTTTATTCCTAAGTACTCTCGGTCTTCTAGTACAAAATCTGCAATTCTCTGACCTCCTTGGTTTCTGTAAAAAAGCAATGTGCCGTCGCCACTTCCCATGAAAAGATCTAAATCCTCATCGTTATCTATATCGATAAGTGTTGGATAATTAGCGGATGGTTGTCCATAACCCCAAGGACTTTGAAGTAGGTGACCGTCTATTGTGACAGGTATGTCGGTATTTCTTTCTTCAAAAGTTAAATCTCGTACGGCGAGAACTTGTAAAGGCAGCAATAATATTAATGTCAGTATCAGAAAGGTACGGTAAACACAGTTTGTACTTCTTCCCATGATATTTTTTGAGTTAGTGTGGTATTTAATAATTTTTTATAAAGTCCCATAATGCTCTGACAAGTACTCCGCGTGCGCCTTTTGGTTTGTATGAGCTATCTGCTTTGTCTCTGTGAGCCGTTCCTGCTATGTCGCAATGTACCCAAGGAGTGCCGTTGTTTATGAATTCTCTGAGGAACAGAGATGCTGTCACGGTTCCGGCCTTGACTCCTTCTCCAGTGTTGTTTAGGTCTGATATGCTTCCTTTTAGAGATTCTGCATATCTTTCATAAAGAGGCAGTTGCCACATAAATTCATCTGTGCGGATTCCAGATTCAAGTAAGTTGTCTATTAGTTTTTGATCTGTCCCTAAAATTGGTGTCATATCATGTCCTACCGTATATATTGCGCAGCCTGTTAAGGTTGCGAAATCTATGATGTGCCCAGGTTTGAATGCTTTTTCCACGTATGTTAAACAATCCGCCAGTACTAACCGTCCTTCCGCATCAGTGTTTAGTACTTCGATGGTTTTTCCGTTCAAAGCTTTTATCACATCTCCTGGTTTGTATGCTTCTTTGGAAATTGCGTTTTCAACCACTCCAATTACTCCAATAACATGAAGTTTTGGTTGTGTTTTTCCGATGGCATGGAATAACCCAAGTACGGTCGCAGCTCCACCCATATCAAGTTTCATATCTTCTATGTATCTAGTTGGTTTCAAATTTAGGCCTCCGGTATCAAAACACACTCCTTTTCCGACAAGTGCTAATGGCTTAGAGTTTTTCGGACTCTTTTTGTATTCCAAAACTATCATTCTGGCTTTTTCAGTAGCACCTTGCCCTACCGCAAGGATTGCTCCGGCTTTCATCTTTTGAAGTTGTTTATGGTTAATAACCTTTACTTTCAAGTTCGCATATTTAGCTATTTTTCTGGTTTCTTTTTCTAGTTTATTTGGAGACATATCTGAGCCTGGTGTGTTCACAATATCTCTTACGAAAAATATGGATTCCACTACTTTTTGAATCTCCTTCATGTTTTTTAGCTTCTTTTTGTCATATCCTATAAATGATAGGGTCGTGGTATTTGATTTGTCAGATTTCTTTGATTTGTATTTTTCAAATTTATATTCTCCAAGTAAGAATCCTTCTGTGAATTTTTCACAAGGACTTAAGTCCAGATATCTATTTGGGAATATAATAGATACGGTTTTACATTTTTCCGTTAGGCTTCTTGCCGTTGCTCCGAGTCTACGTGGGAGGTCTGATTCCATCTCTTTTTTCTTTTCACCAAGTCCCATCAATATAACTTTTCTAGCACTTCCTGTTTTTGGATAAATTGTTAAGGTCGATTCTTCTTTTCCTTCAAAATCTTTGGCACCGATATGAGCTTTGATAGACTTTATCAATTCAGTAGGTAAGGAGTTCTTATATTGTTTTTCAATAGGGGTTTTCTCAAATAGTGAAACAATACAGCAGTCAGTTTTGGCCAATTTTGGTGTAACTTCAAATTTCATGGATGTGTATTTAGGTTTAGATTTTAAGGGAGGTACTTTTTTGTACGAAAAAAAGATACGTGACGAACCACTCTAATGCAAGCAGATTATGGCTTTGTCTGGCTGAATTTTTTAAGTTCTAGGGACTTTCATTATTTCATCAATTTGCCGTATCTCCTCTTCTAATTCTGGAGTTATGGGTTTTCTATTCTGAAATCCTTCGAAAATCTCATGCCAGTGGTTTACGGTTTCTTCTTCTAATTGCCAGCAGAGGTGTATGAGTCTGGAGTCAAGTTTTGTAGGAAAATCTATAATTCCTTCTTCGAAACCTCTGAAATTTACGCCAATATCTTGGAGTTCTTCGATGTATCTTTCAATTTCTTTCAGAAGCTCATCTAAAAGTTCTTCTTTTTCTTCTAAATTGACACTTGATTCTAGGTTGTGTGAGATGATTGCATCACATTCATCTTTGAGTCCTTTTACTTTTGCCCATTTCCCCTGAATATCCAAAACTATTGGTCGGATCAGAGCCAAGGATCTTGTTGCTTCTTCTACTGTGAAGTTTTTCATTGATTTGTAGGGGTATTTGTTTCTCATATATTATAACATTTCTTTGTTGTTTAAGTTACATCTTTTTCTTTTTGAGGTTTGCGTCGTTTCATTATTAGATAGATTGCTACTAGTCCCAGAATTCCTAATATTTTGAGTATTTCTATTAACTGATTTTTATCTTTTTTGTTGTTTTCTGGGGGGCGTTCTTTGATTAGGGTGTAGTCTTTTATCTCATTTGTCTCATCATATGTTAATTCAACTAAATTCCCTGGACTGAGGACCATTTCATTTAGTTCATTACTTTCTTTTAGTGAGAATTCTTTTGCTTTTATGAGTACGATGTCTTCGATTTTGTCTTCAATTTCTCCGCGGATACGATATAGAGAAGGATTGGGTTTCGATTTTGTGAGTTTCGGGGTCCATTGCCATTCTGTGCCTGTTGAGTTTTCATCTGTTAATGTGAGTTTCGAAAAACTCAGACTTTCTTTGGCTTTTTCATATAGAACTTCATCTTGCAACTCTTCTTCGAAATTAAAGAGGCGGACCTGATCTCCGCGGTTATCTAGGCTCAGTTTGCTCTCGGTTCGATCTATTGTTAGATAGCCTTTTGCAGGGATGATTTTGTCATCTGGAAGAGTGTATGGCTTTGATCCTTTTTCGTTGTCATCGAGTACCCAGTTCCCTAAGTTCACAGATTGAAAGCTTGCGTTATAGAGTTCAATCCATTCTTCTTTGGCATCTTCACCATGCGGATTTGGGAGTAGTTCGGAAATGTAGATTTCTGAGCTCAGACCCCCATTTTGATACTCATTTTCATTTGATTTTTCTTTTATATCCAGAGAGTCTGAAATAATTTCGTTTTTGAAATTTGGGGTTGGGAAGGTGGTCCAAAGCCATTCATTTTTGAATCGTGCAAGGCTTTGGCCTTCAAAGCTTTCACTGAAATATATTTTGTCGAGTAAGGTTCCGTTGGGGTCTAATATTTGCAGTTCTTCATTTGAATTATTTAGGTTTATGCTTGGATCAAAAAGCAAATAATGTGATATAGGAGCTATTTCGATTTCTTTTAATTTCATCGGTTTTGAGCCGCCATCTGTGTAGTCGTCAATTATGTAATCTTTGATATTTACTGGGAACTCATTTGGATTGTAAATTTCTATCCATTCTTGGCCTTGGTCCTTGCCAGTGGGGTTTGGGAGTATCTCGTTTAACAAAATTGTATGATAGGTTTTTGGTATGGGGGTTTCAGGAGGGCTTTTTTTAACTTCTGCTTCAACTTTTTTTGAGGGCTGATCTTCATTGGCATTTTTCGTAGGAGTAGAGGTGTTTGGAGAAGGGGTGGTAGTTGTATTTTCTATAATTTCTATCTCTGGAAGGACTGTTATGTCTAGAGTGGTTTCTTCAAAAAATCCGCTTTCGTTTGTGACGCGCAGGGTGACCAGGTAATGACCGGGTTCTCTGTATGTTTTGGAGCGAGGATTTTTGTTTTCGTAAATGGTGCCGTCGTTGAAGTCCCAATAAAATGTGAGAGCTTCATCTTGCGGGTCTGATGAGCTACTACCGTCTAAGTTGATTGTGACCTTGCCTCTTGCTTTGGTTACACCTGATTGAATTGAAATGATTGCATGAGGTTTCAAGATCTCAGGTTCTTGAGGTTCTGTATTTTGGATTATTACCCCCTGAGTTGCTGGAAGGACCTTGATATTTTGTGTGGCTGGAACAATCTCTATATTTGGGGTAGCGGATTTTTCTATTATTAGGTTTGCGTTGGAAGAATCTGAATAGAAATTTTCTTTTCCAATCGTATGAATGGCCTCTGTCCAGTTGCTTGAAGAATAATCATTTGAGTTAGGATTGATTTTTTGTAATGTATTTTCACTGTTTGGCAGGTATGTAAAAAGCTCAATCAATTCCTCGTTTTCATCTTTTAATCCTATTTCCTCGCCAGATTCTTTTAGGGATCCCCAAGTGCTGTCAAAAATCGTGTTTTCAAGTAGTGGATGGAGAGTTTTTAATTCAGAAGCTTTATTTGCGATGATTGCTATTTCTCCTGATCTTAAAAATACTTCTCCTTGAAATAGGGTCAGTCCGTGGTTTGTTCCATTTTCGATAAATTTCCAGTTTTCGAGATTGATGCTGAGGTTTCCGATGTTTTGTATTTCAATCCATTCTAAATTTGCTATTTCTGTGGCGGCGATTTCGGTGATTACTATGTTTTTCTGAGGATTTTCCTCGGCGTGAGTTATCTCAAAAGTTGAGATCAAGATATTCTGAAAGATAAAAGTGGCAATGATTCCAATTGTTATGCCATAGAGAGTTTTTCTCATGTTTATGTGGGTAAAGGGTGAAATGTGCTCGCAACGTAGCAAACAAGATTAAAAAAACTTTAAAAAACCAGGGGTGATTTTCCGGTGTTTAGATCATTTCACTTGACCTTTATGCTTTTTTCTTGTGAAAAGATTAATTTTCCACTTTTGATATATCTAATTTTCTAAATAGAAGTTTTAGAACTATAAATGCGATAATCCCAATCCCAAGCGAAATCTGCCAATGATACAGAAGTGCAATTTTCCCGAGAAAATACCCGAGAGAGATCCAAATTGTCAGCCAGATCACAGTTCCTACAAATGAATATTTCAAAAAAGTGCCAAAAGGCATACGGATTTTCCCCGCTGGGTAGGAGCACAGAGCCCTGATAAACGGCACATTTCTAAGAATCAATACAACATGTTTCCCTTGTTCCTCATATGCAGCTTCTATCTTTTCTGCTTGAATTGCTAGACTTTTGAAAATTCCCTTTTTCCATTTCACCTTTGTGTGATTGCTTCGGTATCTCCCAATATAATAAAGAGGCACCATCCCAATTAAATTCGCTATTGAGGCGATTCCAATTGCCAGAAAAATATTTACTTTTCCGCTGAGCGCGATGATTCCTATCACTATCCCCATGATTTCTGAAGGTGGTGTGAAAATCACAGTATTCAAAAACATAAAAATTGCTATCGCAGAATAAACCTCAAAAGAGCTTATATTTTGACTGATTGTATTGAGTGCTATTTCAAGTAGGCCCATATTGGAACGATTTTCGGTTGCTGTTGACCTTAAAATAACTTAAAATGCCCGCGCATTTAAGGCTATTTGTCTTTTAAGCATAAAAATTAGAATCATGGTGGTCGTAGCTCAGTTGGTAGAGCGCTAGGTTGTGGTCCTGGATGTCGTGGGTTCGAGCCCCATCGACCACCCCATCTCTTGACATTTAACCAGGAAGGTATCATAATACCTTTCCTTTAAAGTTATATATGTCTCTTATTGTTCGAACATCTATAGTTGATGAATTTATATTAAGGAAAGGTGATGGAATTATTACTGTACCTAAAAAAAGCCCCTTTTGTTATGAAGTTGAACCTCGATTTGTAGGAGCAGGTGAGTATGAGAGAGCTTGTCCTGGATCTGGAGCGCTGAGGGTGGAAACGTCTGATTTGATTGCTGTTTTGATATCAGATATACAAGGCGTAGTTCGTTGTGAAGTAGGAAAGGTTGTAAGAATTCATATAAAGCGTCCTGGTTATAGATCTCATTCTCGCTATGGAGAGCCGAATTGTTTGATTGAGGATGACTCTTTTTTAGATGGTTTTATAGCTCATCTTCGGCTATCTCAAGAAGGTTTACAGCCTAGTGTTTGGATGGCGGGGAGGTCTCTTGATATCAGCACTGATATTCATAATGAAGTAGATGATTGTCGAGTAACAGTGTTGAGGACACCTCAAAGATTAACTGAATGCTTCCCAAATATTTCAGCTGCTCTTGATGAGGATTGGTTATTAGAAGTGCCTGTAGATGAGTGGATTAGATACACCGATATAGCATTAACGAATATCCGTGAGCTTCTTATTAGTTCGAATAACGTCCAATAAGCCACCCCAGTAGTTATTCTTCTCTAAAATGTCTCACATAGCGCTTGCCGTCTATGTTTATGGTTTTCATGATTAATTAAATTTATAGTTTGTGTTATCATGTTCCTTGATTTTAATTTTTAAAACTTTTCTATGGAAATTATAGAAATTCTGATTCCGGTTTTCTTGGTGTTTGGGCTTGGAGCGCTGAGTGTGGCGTTGAAGATTTTTAAGTCTACGGATAGTTATATTTTTACGAGGTATGTGTTTTATTTTGGGTTTCCAATTTTGATTTTTAATAGATTGAATCATACGGCTTTCGAAAAAGTTGCTGATTTGCCATTTTTGTTGACGAATATTTTGAATTTGTCTGCCGTGGTGCTTCTTATTTTAGCTATTTCGTGGCTTTTTAAATGTAAAAGAAAATTTATTGGAATGCTTGTCGTAGCCGGGATTTTTGGGAATGTTGCCTATATGGGACTACCTATGAGTGAGCTTATGTTTGGAAGTGAAGGGGTAGGTTATGCATCGATAATTGTGGGACTTGTTGTGGTGTTTTCACTGTCTGTTGGGATTTCATTTTTGGAATATTTCTCGAGTAGTAAGCCGAGCGTGAAGACAGTGGCGTGGAGTATTGCAAAAAATCCTATTGTGATTGGTATTGTTCTGGGACTTATTGCGAGTGCAGTGAAGCTTGAAATGCCGACGCCAATTGAGAATTTTCTAGTGATTGTCGCTAAGTCTGCGGGGCCTGTTGCGCTGTTTGCGATTGGTATGTTTTTGGTCGGTGGAAAAATCGCCAAAGACAAGAAAAAGATTGCGATTTTGTGTCTTGTGAATCTACTTGCTTTGCCTTTTGTGACTTTTGGGATTGGGACTTACCTTGGGCTTTCAGGGATGATTCTGAAAGTTTCGATTCTACAATCTGCGATGCCACTTGCTGCGACAAATTTTGTACTCGCTCAAAAATACAAGATCGGTGAAGACATAATTTCTAGCGCGATTGTTGTTTCAACTCTACTGTCGATCGTGACTATTGGACTTGTTATGTGGTTGTTTTAGATATAATAAAAAGGCATTGCAGCGATATTGACAAGCGGCTATAATAGCCTCTTGTATTTTTTGTAAATGTAAAAATGACAGATTCGGTAAAGCCATTGTTAGATTTAGAACGTGAGAATACATATTGTGCCCCTGAAAAGGGTAATTTGCTTTCTACCTTACGGATATTGTCTGATCGTGATGTGGATGGTTTAACTGATGAATATGGATACCTTGATCCATTTGCTTTGATAGTTGATAGTGAAGTTTTGGAGGAGGCTATTGAAGAATTTAGAGAAGCTGTAACCGAGGGAGTTATTGTAAACCCTAATGATACTTACTGTGGGGTTTCGGCTGATGAGTTTATAGGAAAGATACAGGTACAGGCCGAAAGATATGAGGCGTTAGAAAAAGTAGTTCCTGAGAGATTATTCGAACAATTTATTGCAATGAAAGGTGAAGCTATACGTTATTTTGCTGTTTTAGAAGAAATTTTTATTAAAAAAAGGACTGAAGCATATGATTTTGAAGGTATTGATTGGGATTTTATATTTAGGATTTTAACTAGAGTGGAAGTGATTGAGGGAAATGGCAGATTCGATATGGTTGCTGAAGATATTAGTTCATTTGTTAATCTATTCACTTTTGATTCTGAATTGAGAAATCTTATGCCTGCCAAATATTGGATTGCCAAGAATGGATGTATGATGGGAATAATGAGAGGGCTTTTGGAAGACGGTTCTGTGGACAGAGGTGTTGTTAAAGATTTTATTAAAGCTCATGAACGTTATGCTGAATATGTATGTGGTTTCTCAGATCAATTTAAAGTATTGGTTCCTATGCTTTTGTCGTTTAGTGATGCTCAAATTGACATGTATGGCATGGATAATTTGATTTCTGTGATGCTTAAGTCGGCAGGTTTTCTGAAAAAAGCAGGGGATAGCACTGAATATTTACCTTTGTCTATTTTGAAAAATCTGGATGTGGAAGTTGCAAATGACTTGGGAGGAGCTGAATTGTGTAAGCTGCCAGCAAATGCTTTAATTATTATTAAATGTCTTGTTGAAAGAGATGCAATCATGACTCTGAATGAATTTGAACTTGAATATCTACGTAATTTGCCAGCGTTATTTCTTGAGGTTCTTCGTGCGAAGATTTCTGAAGGTGCTCAGGTTAGAAAATCCCATATTGATGTAGTTATCGAACTTACTAAAAAGTGGGAGTTAAGTTCTAATCAGGTTTCTAGTGTAGTGGATTTTGTTATTGAATGGGGTAAAGGTGTTTTTCGATCCTTGATGGTTGTTGATAGAATGAGTGGACAGGTTTTAGATAAAATTCACGAAAGAGAAATTGACTTGTTAAAGTATCGTATTTCCCCAAGTCAAGTAGCTGGTTTGCACCCTAATGAGGTTGTAGGATTGAGTGAGTGGAAGCTTAAGGAGGATGAGGTAAGAGGGCAATTGGAAATGCCTGGATTGGATGCTTTGGGGTTTACTATTGGTGATGAAGAGGGTGGTGATGAAGACGATGATGATGAAGAATATTAGGCTTAAAAAAGCTTAGATCCTTTTTCTTCTAGAATCTTGAACATTTTTTCGTGGAAGCGTTCTGGGATGTTGCCTTGGATGCCCATCGTAGTCCCGAATGTGCAACTTAGGATGAGGCTTAATGATGGAGTTGGGTTGGATTCTTTTGAGTTGAAGATGTCTTTATCTAATCCTGTTGCTTCGAATGAAATTGTATCGAATACGAATCCTTTTTCACCTATGAAATCGTCACTTTCTTCGTATGTGATTTTTAATCCTTGGCCTTCTTTGTCGATATATCGGTAGTATTTTCTTCTATTGAGTTCGTTTGATGGGAACTCCCATTCTGACCATTCTGGAGTAGTAAATTCTAAGTTGATTTCGAAATCCGGTTGCATAATTTGAATTAATTCAACGGCGAATTTGGCGAGTTCTGGGATTTTTTTGTCTATGTTTTTTTGTATGTCTTGGAAGTCCCACAAATTTGGTTCTAGGTAATGTGAAACTCGTGTTTTGAATTGTATGTGTTCTGAAAAATATTTGTCGTTTAGGTGGAGGTAGAAATTTTTTGGATGTGATTCTCCTTTTTGAGGTGGTTCGATCATTATTTCGACTATGTTTTCTGGTTTGAAGTGCTCTGCAATCCGACCTTTTATAGTTTTTTCTGTGACGGTATCTGCGTTTCCTGGGTTGATAAGTTCTGCCTTGTCTTTTGCGTATGGTAGTTCGTCTGGTTTGCCTTCAAAAACGGTTTTACGGATGTGTATTTCAATTTTATTGCCATCTTGTTTTATCGTTGCAACGGATTGTTCCTGTACCGTCATGTGATACTGATCGATGTTTTGGTTTATGTAGGTGTCTTCAATGTTTGGGAGAGTGTTTGTCATTGAGTGTGTTTTTTAAAATAATTTCGAATTTATTCTAATGTAAGTTGGATGAATGGGAAATGTTTTGTTTTAAAGTTATTACAGTCTATAATTGAAGTGAATTAATTTTACGACTGATGCAAAAACAATGTGTTCACTGTACCGTAGGGTTTGAAGTGACAGATGAAGATCTGCAATTTTATGATAAAGTTTCACCGGTTTTTAATGGGGTGAAATATTCGATTCCGGCTCCGACGCATTGTCCGGATTGTCGGCAGCAGAGACGGATTGCTCATGAGAACGAAAGGAATTTGTATCCGAGTATTTGTAAGCTCTGTGCAAAGAAAATCTTATCGCAATATTCACCAAATTCTGGAGTTATAGATTATTGTCGGGAGTGTTTTTATTCGGACAAATGGGATCCGCGAGATTATGGAATGGACTTTGATTTTAGTCGTCCATTTTTTGATCAAATCCGTGAGCTTAAACTTCGTACTCCAGGAATAGGGCTAAATGTTCAGGGAAATATTCAGAATTGTGATTATATTCATTATGCGGGGACGTCTAAGAATTGTTATCTGATTATGCATGCCGATTTTTGTGATGATTGTTATTACGGATATGGATTTAAGCACAATACCTCTTGCATGGATGGTTTTTATAATCTTGGATGTGAGCTTTGTTTCGATTGCGTAGATGTAAATAAATGCTATGACCTAAAGGGTTGCCAAGATTGTCATGGTTGCCATTCAAGTTTCTTTCTCCGAGATTGTATTGGATGTAAGAATTGTTTTCTTTGCGTGGGGCTTCGACAGAAGGAATTTTGCTATGAAAATCAGCAGTTAACTCGTGAGCAGTATGAAGCCAAAATGACGGAGATTGATCTTGGTTCGTATGCTGTTTATCAATGGTGCAAGGGACGACTTAAGGAGCTGGAAAGCGTGCATAATTTCAAACATTTTCAAAATACGAATGTGACAAACTGTACTGGGGATCATCTGACAAATTGTAAGGATCTTTATTATTGTTTCGACTGTGAGGATGTTGAGACAGGGAGGTATTTGTTTCAAGTAGTGACTGGGGCCAAGGATTGTTATGACATTTATCAATACGGTTTGAATCTTCAGATGTCATATGAATGCGCAACTGTTGGGGAAGATAGTTATCATATGCTTTTCACTGAAAATGGGCATGTGAGCGGGGTCGATGTTTATTACTCTTGGTATGTTGAGAGGTGTAAATATATTTTTGGATGTGCGAATATGCATGGGAAACAATATTGTATTCTGAATAAGCAATATACTGAGGAGGAATATAATGCATTGGTCCCGAAGATAATTGAGCATATGAAGTCTACTGGTGAGTTTGGTGAATTTTTCCCGATGAATAAGGCTGTTGTCGGGTACAATGAATCAACTGCGCAGATTTATTATCCATTGACCAAGGAGCAAGCTTTGGCGAAAGGGCTTCTTTGGAATGATTATCAAGTGCCTCCGCCGAAGGTTGAGAAAGTTCTGGAAGGAGCGCAGGTGCCGGATAATATAAAAGAAGTGGGTGATGATATTTTGAATTTTGCTATTAAATGTGAGATTACTGGGAAGTTGTTTAAGATAATTCCTCAAGAGTTGAAATTTTTACGTCGTCAAGGGTTGCCACTGCCTCGGCGTCATCAAGAGCAGCGACATTTGGATAGGTTTGCATTGCGGAATCCTCGAAGATTTGCGCAGCGGGCGTGTGGAGGTTGTGGAGTAGGGGTTTGGACTACGCACCTTGAAGAAACTGGCAGGAAAGTGCTTTGCGAGGGGTGCTTCGAGAAGGCGGTTTATTAGCTCATTCCCAAGGCTGGTCGTAATTTTTCGGCTAGGCTTTTTCTTGCTTGTGTTAGCAGTTGTGAAATGCGACTTGGATGAACTCCCATTTCTGCGGCAATTTCTTTCCCGAGTTTTCCTTCAAAATAGAATGCGTGGACAACTGTTCTCAGACGTTCTGGTAGTTTGTTGATTAATTCATGTAGTAGTTCTATAATTTCATCCTTTTCTGTAGGATAGTCTGTGGTTGGGAATCTGCCCCCAGTCTCTCCTAATCGTTCTTGTAACAATAGGTCAAAGCTGGATCCTACTGCTGTTGGGCTTGTTTTTTGTATTCTTACATTGCGTATTCCTACGGTCCCGTGTCCGAATTCAAGAAGCCTTTTTGACGCTTCGGAGACGGATATTCCTAGATGTTTGGCATAAACTTCTGGTGTTATTGGGCCTGTGTATTGTTTCTCCCATCTGATCTGGAAAATGGCTTTGTTGTGCTCTGAAATTCTTGTTCTAGTTCCTCTTGGTAAGTGATCGGCTTCTCTTAAAGCATCTGATATACCGCTTCTCACTTTTGTTTGCAGGAAGGTTTTAAGTGTGGCTCCTTGGCTTGGATCAAACCTGGGTGCATATTTTAATACGGCCATTCTGCCTTCTTGGGCTAGATCATCTTTGTCTAAAATGTTTCCGCGGATGCGCCGCGCTCTAAGAATTGCACTGATGCGTGTATTCCTTGCGCTTATATCTAGAGCTCTTAGTATTTCTGGGTCTGGTTCAAATGCATCTTGTAAGAATCGTTTGTTCATTTTTTCTTTATAAGTGGGTGCTACACTATAAATCTATAGCCATGTCAAATCAAGGGCTTTTTAGCGAGGTATGTGTTTAGTGGGTACTGAGTGGGTATTAAGGGAATTCAGTTTTCCCTGTCCAAATGGGGAGTACTATTGCGTGGTGAATTACATCTGAGAGAAAAAATGCGAAGCCGATTATGAAAATTTCTTCAATTGGGTAAAAAAGATAGATTATCATCATTATGATGCCGGTGTAGCCGTGGTGTATTCGAAATTTTATGTATTTTTTTCTTTTTTTGATGAAGTTTTTCATTGAACCGAACCAGAAGCGGTTGTTGATGACTATTGCTTCTATTATGAGTGTCAAAATAAGTCCTTTGATGAGCATTGTAAATTGGTCTATTATGCGTTTTGAATCACTATAATTATAGCATATGTTTGAGAGGGTTCTAAGTAGGTTCTGGCAGCAGAAGGATGAAGTAGGTGGTTTGAAGAATTTGGTTTTTCATACAGCGTTGGCGCTGACTTTGACTTCGGGTTTGAGTTATTTCCTTGGGCTGATACGGGATCGTACTTTTGCGCGGACTTTTGGAGCGGGGGCGGATCTAGATGTTTATAATGCGGCATTTGTTGTGCCTGATTTTTTCTTGGCATTTTTTGTAACGAGTGGGCTTGCAGCGGCTTTTGTTCCGATCTTTACTGGACTTGATGAGCGGGGGCGGGGGAAGGCGGTTGAATATACGAATCAGGTTTTAAGTTATGCTTTGGTGATTCTTGTGGGGCTTTCTTTGGTGTTTGCGGTGGCGTTACCGAGCTTTGCGGATTTTTTGGTGCCGGGATTTGATGAGGTTGCTAAGGCGGAATATGTGAAGGTGACGCGATTGATGCTTCTTTCACCGTTGCTTTTTACGGTGAGTAATACTTTTGGAGATGTGCTTATCAGTATTAAGGAGTTTTTTTGGTATGGGCTGGCTCCGGCGATGTACAATATTGGAATAATTATTGGGGTTTTTGTATTTGTACCGCATTTTGGAGTTATGGGGCTTGTGATGGGCACGATTCTTGGAGCGGCTTTGCATTTGAGTATTCGGATTCCGTCGGTTTTGCGGTATGGATTTAGGTTTCGTTTGAATTTTAAGATGGATGAGAATTTGAAAGAAACTGTTAAATTGATGGCGCCGAAAATGTTTCAAATCGGGATGTGGCAAATTCTTCTTTGGTGGTTTATTCGGCTTGCGAGTCAACTGCCTGAGGGAAGTATTACGATTTATTCGTTTGCGAGAAATTTTCAAAGTGTGCCGGTGAGCTTGATTGGAATTGCGATTGCGTTATCGGCTTTTGCGAGCTTGTCTCACATCGCTGCAAAGGGGAATTATAAAGAATTTAAAAGATTGATTTGGAGAAAGAGTGGGGTGATAGTGGGTTATACGGCTCTGGCGGCTGTAGCTCTCGGAGGAATTAGTTTTTGGCTTATTGACTTTCTTCTTGGTGGTGGGAAATTTGATCACGCAGCCGTCCAGGCGACGGCTGCGCTTCTTATTGTGTATTGTGTATCCGTGCCTCTAGAAAGCGTGATGCATTTGCTGGCTAGGGCTCATTATGCGCTGAAAAACACCCTTCGTCCGTCGGGGATTCATATTTTTACGATTATTTTGACAATGATTGTGAGTGCTGCCTTGCTTCCGAAAGTTGGTCTTTATGCAATTCCTATTTCTTTTGCTGGTGGTTTGGCAGTACAAATTTTGCTGCTTATTTTGTCGCTCCGGCAGCTTATAAAAATCAAGGAAAAGCGCGGAAGTATTACTTCAAAATTAAAATCTTTCTTTGGCCGTTTTTGATCAATTCTGGGTTCGCTTTTGAGCCGTCTACCCAGTCGTGTAGGGCATTTAGGAGCGTCTCTTCATCATATGTGAAATTTTCTCCGCGGCGGGTTCCGACATCATTTGTTATGAATTTTCTATCTTTTGGATTTGTTGCATCCGCTCCTTCATAACCACGAATTACAAGCATGTGATAGATTGGCCCTTCTCCTGTGAAAAATGGATTGCCGAGTTCTCTTCCTGCAGATGGTGCGACTATCGGATGCCCTGCTGCTAGGTGAGTTCGGATTTGTTCTATTGTTGGGTTTTCGATTATTTCTATGTCTTGGTAGCCAAGGTACTCTTCCGCGATTTCAGCGACTTCTTTAATAGTTAAATCTTTGTGCTTTCCGTATTTTTCAACCTGCCAATTGACCATATCGATTATCGCTTGATTGAATTCTTCGAGTGACATTTTTTTGTCAGTCATATAGTTGTGGGCCAAGATCAGGCTCGCTTCCTCACAGGCCTCTTGGTATGGCATATCCCAGTTTCCAGTCGGTGCTTGAGGGTGAAATTGGATATCGAGGTTGAAAGCAGTTGGGAGTTCTGTGATGATTTTTGTCGGAGGATTATTTACTGGTACATCACTTTTGAATTCTGATTCGTTTGGAGTGCATGCCGTGAGTAGAATTGTTGCGAGCAGAATTGTGAATATTTGAATTTTCATCTTTTCGATTTATTGTGGTTGCCATTATTCTTCTGCTTTACATTTTTGTCAAATTTCTATAGTTTGGATGTGTAATATATTTCAGTGTTACTTTGAGAGAAGAGATTTATAGAGAGAAGGATTGTAAACTATTTTAATTACTGATTCGACAACCTTTTGGATGGCTTGTGTAAGCCAATACCGGTGTGTAAAAATCTTTCCTGTAAAGTGACCGTAAAATCTAAATAAAATGGATATAGCAATTTTATTGTTTGCTATCAGTGGATCTATACTTGGAGGAGTTTTTGGTTATGCATACAAGGTAAATAGGGACGCGAAGATGAGAGAGGGTGCGCAGCTTGAAGCTAGAAAAAAGATCGCTGATGCGGAAAACAAAGCAAAGGAAATTTTACTTGAGGCCAAAGAAGAGGCTTCGAAGAAGTCAGAGGAAATCAAAAGAGAGGAAACGAAAAAATTAGCGGAGCTCCGGGATGCGGAGAAAAAGCTCATGGCAAAGGAGCAATCTCTGGATGATAGGATGGAGAATGCTGACAAGAAAAAGGAGGAGCTAGAAGGGAAGTTGGAAGAGGCGAAAAAGCTTCATGAAGAGGCGAAAGAGGTACATGATTCTCAGGCAAAAGAGCTTGAGAAGATTGCAGCTCTTTCAAAAGATCAGGCGAAGGAATTACTTCTTCAAAATGTGGAGAAAGATTACAAAGATGAGATTGTTAAGCATTACAAAAAGGTGTCGTCTGAGGCAAAGGAGGAAGTTGAAGAGAAGGCGCGAGTTATTTTGGCTGAGGCGATCCAAAAATTCGCGATGGACGTAACTGCAGAAACTACCGCGACAACTGTGAACATTCCTTCGGATGACATGAAGGGTCGGATCATTGGTCGTGAAGGTCGAAATATTCAGACCTTTGAGCAGGCTACTGGAGTTGATGTGATCGTTGACGATACTCCCGGAGCTGTGGCGATCTCTTGTTTTGATCTGCTGCGTCGATACATTGCAAAGGTTGCTCTCGGTCGATTAGTAGAAGATGGGCGAATTCATCCAGCTAGGATTGAAGAAACTGTGGAAGCTGTGAAAAAAGAAGTGGACACTTTGATAAAGGAACTTGGAGAGAGGGCTGTTTATGAGACTGGGGTTGCAGGATTGCATCCAAACCTTGTGAAGTTGCTTGGTAGGCTTAAATTCCGAACTATTCGGGGGCAAAATGTTCTTAAGCACTCTATCTCAGTATCGCACCTTGCAGGGATGCTTGCATCACAAATTGGTGCAGATCAGGCGGCCTGCAAAAAAGCAGGAGTACTTTACAATATTGGGCGAGCGGCTGATCATGAGGTTGCTGGTACATATTCTAAGATTGGAGCTGATATTCTTCGAAAATTTAACGTTGATAAAAAAGTCATTCAGGCTGTCGAATCTGGAGATCCTAAAGTTGAGCCAGAATCAATTGAGGCTATGCTAGTGCAGGCAGCGGATTTGATCTCTCAATCTCGACCTGGCGCAAATGAAGATAATCTTGAACAATTTATTCACAGAATGGAAGACATGGAAGAGCTCATCAAGAAATTTGATGGAGTGAAAGGAGTGTTTGGAATCCAAGCTGGTAAATCAGTTCGTGTGATTGTGGAGCCTGACAAGGTCGATGATCTTGCTGCTATCAAGCTTTCTCACGAAATCGCTCGGAAGATCGAAACAGACCTCATGTACCCAGGCGAAATCAAAGTCCATGTACTCCGCGAGACTCGGACAGAGGAGTTTGCTAGGTAGGGCAGCATTATTTGTTTTGGCATGTCAAAGGTTTAATATTATTGTAAATAAATTACTTGAATTATTTAGTAGGTTGGGTGAATTAGATGAATTGATGATTTCTACAAAAAGAAAACTTGAGCAATTGTGTGGAACGATATTTTGGGATACTTGCCTTGTAAGTGGTAGCCCTTTAGATGTAGATGAATAAGTGACTTATTCCTATTGACACTCAGGTCCTGTTTTCATAGAATTAGCACCGTTCTTTAAAGAGTGCTAATTTTATTTCGAGAAAGGGCTTAAATAAAACATTTATTATAATTTAATTTTAAGAGAAATGAATATTCAACCATTAGGAGATCGGGTGGTTATCAAACCACTTAAGGCGGCTGAGACTACTTCTGCGGGAATTTACATTCCTCAAACTGGTTCTGCTGAGCGTCCACAAGAAGGTGAAATTGTTGCGATTGGGCCTGGGAAAACTATGGATGATGGATCGGTAAGAGCGATTTCAGTTTCAGTTGGGCAAAAAGTACTTTTCACTAAATATGGTCCAAATGAAGTGACTGTGGATGGGGTAGAGATGTTGGTTGCGAGTGAAGCGGATATTTTGGCGGTGCTTTCTTAAATATTTAAAATCTAATTTATACGAAAAATGGCAAAAGAAATTACATACAGTGATGATGCACGTGCAAAAATGTTACTTGGAGTTTCTAAGTTGGCGGATGCGGTGCGGATTACTATGGGGCCGAAAGGTCGAAATGTTATTTTGGAGAGTAAATATGGTTCTCCGACTATTACAAACGATGGAGTGTCTATCGCGAAAGAAATTGAGTGGGAGGATAAATATGAGGAGATGGGGGCGAAGCTAGTGAAAGAGGTTGCAACTAGGACAAATGACACAGCGGGAGATGGAACGACGACTGCGACTGTACTCGCTCATGCATTGATAGCTGAGGGGATTCGAAATGTTGCAGCTGGGGCGAACCCAATGATGCTCCGCGGTGGTATCAACGATGCTGTTGAGAAGGTCGTAGAGGCTTTGTACGCGGCGAAGACAGATATTGATCCGAATAATAGGGAACAGGTCGCAGAAGTTGCTACCGTCTCTGCTCAGGACCGTGCCGTTGGTGAAATGATTGCTGAGGTAATTGCGAAGATCGGGCCGAATGCGCCGATCACTGTCGAGGAATCACAGAGCATGGGAGTTACCAATGAGGTCGTGGAGGGAATGCAATTTGATAATGGATTTGTTTCTCCTTATATGGTGACAGATACTAGCAAAATGGAGGCGGTTCATGAAAATGCACATATTTTTATTACAGATAAAAAAATCTCGAATATTCAATTGATTATTGAACTTCTGAATTCTCTTGCAGGACAGGGAATGAAAGATCTCGTGATTTTGTGTGAAGATATGGATGGGGATGCTCTGGCAACGCTAGTTGTGAATAAGCTCCGCGGTTCTCTAAATGTACTTGTAGTGAAGGCTCCAGCATTTGGAGATCGTCGTAAAGAAATGTTAAAGGATATTGCAGCTCTGACAGGAGCTACAATGATCTCAGATGAGCTTGGGCGGACACTCGAGTCAGCTACAATCCAGGATCTTGGTAGAGCTGAAAAAGTTATTTCTGACAAAGACAAAACTGTGATTGTCGGAGGTAAGGGAAACTCTCTTGCTGTGGCTTCTCGTGTTAAAGAAATTGAAGTTGCACTAGACCACGCGACTTCAAATTTTGACAAGGAAAAACTAGTTGAGCGAAAAGCAAAACTTGTCGGTGGAGTAGGTGTGATCCGAGTTGGTGCCGCTTCTGAAGTTGAATTAAAAGAGAAAAAACACAGAATTGAAGACGCAGTAAATGCAACCAAAGCAGCACTCGTCGCAGGGATCGTCCCTGGCGGAGGTACAGCTCTTTTGCAAGCCGCAAAAGTTCTCGAAGGAGTTGAAGGTGATACGGATTACGTGACAGGTTATCACATAGTTAGGAAAGCACTTGAATCACCTGTCTACCAAATCGCAATGAATGCAGGTCAAAAGGGTGATGTAGTTGTGGACGCAGTCCGCACAGCTGCAATTGGCACAGGTTTTGATGCAATGAGAAATGAATATGTTGATATGAAAGCAGCCGGAATAGTTGATCCACTCATGGTTACAGAATCAGCTCTCCGTAACGCCGCTTCAATCGCTTCAATCTTCTTAACAACCGAAGCCGCAGTTATCGAATTACCATCAGATGAGCCTCCAGCGGGTGCTGGTGGTGGAATGCCAGGCATGGGCGGAATGGGAATGGGCGGGATGATGTAGGGGGTATTATTTAAATAAATTAAAATTATGAATGATTTCAAAGAGTATAAAAAAATAAATGGAAGACAAATTAATGTAAAAATAATTTATGAAGATTATCCCACAATTGATGGCATTACTAATCCTCCATTTCTTAGGGCTGCTATTTCTGGATTGGATGAAAGCATTGTTGAAACTGAAAATGGTGCTTGTTCGAGGGGGTATAAATTCATTACTCTTTCTAGAGATAAAGGTATGTTTGAATTAGATCTAGATGATGCAACTGCTGTTGTTGAGGAATTCAGGCAAGCAGGAGAAGAATTTAAGAGTTGTAATAAAGTACAAGAATGTAGAAGCAAGGCTATCATTTATTTATTAAATGAGATTGATAAATATCTCAAAGAAATTAAGTAAAATAGTATGAATAAAAAAGAAAAAAATTATAAATATCTGCTTACTCTGTATGCATTGGTTGATGAATATCTTGCTAAGGTTCCAGCAAAACAAGAAAATTTACCAGAAATTGTTGTTGCATTTTGCGTTGTCACTGAAAAGATTCTTAAAATTCGACTTCATAAAAGAAATCCAGTTTTAGCTTATGAGAATGCAAAAATGAAAGAGGATGATGCACTTGTATCTATAATAAAAAGAAAAGAATTAGATATTGAGACCATTAAATTGAGGAAAACATTAAATAGATATCAATTGGTATTTAATGGAAAGTTTTCTGATGATGAAATTCAAGTGATAAATGATCTCTACAAGCTTAGGAATCATTTTTTACATGGTCATAAATCTGATGATGATATTTTGTCTGACAAAGAAAATATTGTTAAAAAAATGGGAACGGTGTGTGTGGGAATATCTGCACAAGCGATATCTACTTTTGGAAAAGATGTAATTAAGTCTAATAAACCTAAGAAGAAATACTCTGAAACAGAATTAAAAAATGTATTAATTGAAGAGGTGAAAAAGAAAATTGAGAGACGAAAGGGTGTGGGGCTTTCGATTTCCCCTTATATCCATAATGATTTTGACTCCCTTTATAGTACTAGTTTTGAAAAATGTCCGCGTTGTGGTGCCAATGGATTTTCTATTGATGACTCAAATAGTTGTTTTACTGGCACTTTTATCGCTTCTATGAATTATGGGGCTTCTGATTTATATCGATGTAAATCGTGTAATTTGGAATTAACAAGAAAGGAGTATGAAATTGCTAAAGAACTTATCTAGTAATTCCTCAAATTATAGTTTTTATTAACTCTAACCATGTACAAATCTCTCACTCCAAATATGATGGTTACGGATGTGAATGCGACTGTGAAGTGGTATCAGGATAATTTTAATTTTAAATTTGCGAATAAAGGGGACGGCTTGGATACTCCTCTTGATTGGGCGATCGTGGAGGCGGATGGCGTTGAGATATTTTTTCAAAAAGTGGAAAGTCTGACGGAGGAAATGCCGGTACTCAAAGGGAAAGAAATTGGGGCTAGTTTAACACTCTATATACGAGTAGCGGATGTAGAATCTCTTTATAAATCCGTTAAAGAAAAAGTAAAAATTGTCAGAGATATGAAAGAAACTTTCTATGGCGCAAAGGAATTTGCGGTGAGGGATCTGAATGGCTATATATTGGTTTTTTCTGAGATTGAGGGGTGATTGGTTTTATGGCGTTCCTTTTCTCTTTACAAGTCAATTATTAATTTCTTGATTTTTCGTTGTGTATAGGAGACAATGCTCTCCTTATTTTAAGCTTTCCGCCGAAACTCCCCGAGCGTAAGCTCGAGGGATGAAGAGTTCCCCGCATCTTTTTTTGTGTTAAGATAGTGTCATGAAGAAACTTAGACGTTCATCACATTCAGTTT